>JALOPY010000474.1 GCA_025453735.1 bacterium
CCATCATCGCCTGATCCACAATCTCATGAATCACGTCAGGATAACGCCGCAACTGGGCGACACTGAGCCTGACGACTCCATAAATATTTTCACCCAACGCTGGATCGGGCAAAAGCTTCAAGCTGTCTTCGATTTGATAATTCGTTTCAGCTTGCAGACGAGCGATTAGCTCGGCTTTGCCATCCGCAGCAAGCGTCTCTCCAGAGAGAATGAGCGTATCTCCTTCGAGCCGGGGAATAATTTCAAAGCGGGAAATCCGCTTATCCGGACGGTGTTTTTGTTGCACCTGTTTGATGATTTGTATGACCGTATCCGGTACTGATGTTTTCTCCTGCGCCCAACCAAAATTGCAGCATGTCGCAAACAGGATTACAGCTATCAAAAATATACGCTTCTGGCGCTTTTTCAAAGAAACCATTTTGTTGCTAACCATATTTTCAAAATTCCAATATTCCACGACTCCATTACTCCTTTGTAAAAATATTTCTTTAAAATTGCTGCTTTTGAATTGAAATAAACCTTGCAATCGACCGATCATAGGTTCGCTCAATGTGATCCGGGAAATAGCAGGCGGGTAATTCCCCGGCGCGCTGATGATACGCCAAACATTCACAGCAAATTCCTTTGCGACTGCATGGTTCATAGCTGCAATTACATCGATCTAAATTTTTTTGGTGATTGTTACAATCCATAAAACCTCCGTAGTTACATCGTGCATGGCGCATAGGGCATATCACATGGAGCATAGAGAAAGAATTTCTCCACCTCCATGCGCCATGCTCCCTGTCGTTAGCGAACCAGCATCATCTGCCGGATTTCAATATGATTATTTGTGCTCAACTGGTACAGGTAAACGCCGCTCGCGACTTTTTCCTCCGCTGCATTCGTTCCATCCCAGCTCACCCGATGCCATCCGCTTTCCTGAATTTCATTTACCAAACTCTTTACTTTCTCGCCGACCAGATTGAATATGACCAACTCCACCTGACTGATAACTGATAACTGATAACTGATTACAGTGCTCGAATTGAACGGATTGGGATAGTTCTGCCGCAATTGAAATTCAGCCGGAGCATTTTCGACAACATCATCGATCGAAGTGGTCGCGCCAAAAAATTGCACCACCCGCTCCATGATTTTATTTCGATTCGCTTCGGGATAGATTGTTTCAAAAGGAAATGCCAGGTAAACCAGTTTCGCTGATTTCGTGCTTGAGCCAAATTTTCCCTCGTATTGAATCGCCGCATGATAGGCAGTGCCATCATAATTGAGACAGACCTGGCTGCCGCCATAGGCTTCGATGCAGTCGGGATAATCGACATTGTAGGTGCCTTGCGAGCCATTGTCAAATTTTATTCCGCTCAATCCATCAAAGATCGAGCCAGCCACGCCGCTGATCTGATACACATTGGCGTCATCGGCAACATATCTGGCTTTGAGATAATTTTGATAAAACGAACGCCCATTATTATAATAATCCAGGTCCCAACCGATCTCAGCTCCGGAAACGAATAGCCTGCCGCCATTTTCCAGATACGCCTTCACTGCATTCTGTTCCTCTCCCGAAAAAGTTTGGTTGGCGGTGGATTCCTCGCCCAGCATCCAGATGACGATGGCATAATTCTTCAAATCGACCTGATTCTGAGCTACGGCTTCATTGGAGCAGGAATCGAAATTGATGCCCAATGGCGCCAGGGCTCTGGCGTGTTGAATGATATAATTTCGCGTATTGCTGTCCGACGTCATTCGGTCGAAGCCATTAACAATGAGGGTCGACGATGGTTGCGCTGAAACTTTCACGCCGAGCACTTCGCTCAAAATTCCCAATTCGCCCGCATCATTTTTCCCCATGATCCGAAAGTAATAAATTTTTCCTTCGGTCTGATTCGAATAGGTCTGGGAGAGCGTGGTGGTTTCGCCCATATCAGAAAACGTGATGCCATCGGAGCTGAAATAGATCTGATAGCGAGTTGCATGAGCAACGGCATTCCAGCTCAGCTTGATCTGGCGATTGCCGGGATTCTCGACCCGAAATTGCGGCGCGGCGATCATCAATTCATTGAAACGCAAGGGCGTATAATCGCTCCAGTCCACCGCCCGATAGACGCATTTGGTCGCGCTCCCCGAAGCTTCGTAAACGATGGGACGCCCATCCGCGGCTCGTTTGTCGAACAGACGGACATGACTGGCGGACTTGTTCAAAATGTCGCCCGAAAGCAGATCGGTTCGTGCGACTTCGGTGGAAAAGTTGGGCAGGGTGCGAGTGCTTTGTCGCGAAATCTCCCAGCAGCGGGAGACGAACGCCGAGCAATCGATGCCGGTCGCCCACCAGGGCGTTCCGCCCGCCGCGGTGTAATGCGACAGATGCGAGCCCGCGCCATCGCCTTTGGCGATCCGATCCAAAAATTTTGGGACGTCGTCATTGCCGCCATACGAATATGCCACTGCGGTTTGCCAGCCCACGGAAAAATCGCACGGCTGACCACCATATTGCAGGTATTCGGGATGATTGATATTTTTTTCGCTGCAATACCATTCGACTTGAATATACGGGATCGCATTGTCGATGATTTTGGCTCGTGTGATCTGGGCGCTCAAATTGGCGGTGCAAAAAAGAATATGTATCAAAATAAAATAAACAGATTTTTTTATCATATTTCAGTAATGCCTCGATTATGAATGGAAAGAAACCCTTCCGAAGGTTCAAAACCTTCGGAAGGATAAGCTCTGCTAAATTGTGACTGAGCTTTTGCTTGCGTCGCTCACTCTTCTTCCTGCCATCGAATCACGCTAAATCCATCGGATTGAATTTCCAAAAAATAGACATTTCCATGTTTATCAACCGTAATCGGCTTGAACGGCGTCACAATATTTTCATGCTCGATTTTGATCGCAGTTAGCAGCGCTCCGTTCCGATCGAATTTCGCGACTTCAAAATACGGCTTACCAGCGGCTGAAAATAATTCTTTTCTCACAAAGATATTGCCATTCATATCGCTATCCAGAAACACGAGGGAGCCAAGCTCATCCTGTGATGCGATGGTGATGGATTGGGCTTTGCCAGTTCTTTCATCTTCGATAATCATGTTGCCCTGGTGCGCATTAATCCATTGGGTTCTGATTCTCACTCCCGGAATTCGAGTGCTGGCTCCTTGCTTTGCCGATTCGATTTGTTGCACCTGATTTTTCGTAATGGAATATTGAATCTGCTCAATCGTTTGAACAAACACCTCATTTTCCCTGGTGTGCAATCCATCGATTAATTCGATGTTTCTATCAATCGCCATCTTTTCGATCAATTTGCCAAAGCGGCTGTATCGGATGACAGCATGATCATAAGGAGCTAAAATAAGCAGTTCCTGATTCTGAAATTGAATGTCAAATGCATTGATAGCGATCGCAAATTTTCCAATCCAGTTTCCGTCGGGTGAAAACAATTGAACTCGTTGATTGACCGGATCGAGGATCCCCAGCGTGCCATCATCTGCCACAGCTAATGCCTGAGGGCAGTTGCCTTCAGCGCCTGAGGGCAGTTGCCTTCAGCCTCCAATTGCAAGCCGAATTCTGCATCAGCGCTGCCCCAGTTTGCCCGAATCAAACCAGTGGATTGGTAATTTCCTGCTTGCAGGTTAGCTATTAAAATCAAAACTATGAATAAAAATTTTAAACCAGTTTTCATCGTTTATTTTCCTTCGTGATAAATTCCTGTCAAAATACTATATTTCTGAATAAAATTCAAGTGTTTTTTCTTGAATTGAGTAAAACCTCAGTCTCGGGTGTATAAACCTGGTTTCTGGCAGAAACCAGGTTTATTTTCCACCTGTAAGTGAGCTTTTACTGAATTGAACGTTCCACATCATGTTTTATTTGATCAGGTAAAAATCTTATTGACATGTTTCGGATTTTAGATTATATTGGATGCCAATAAAAAAAATGATTTTATGACGTTCATCTCTCAAAAAAATGGCATCAAATAATTGGATTTCTCTCATCATCATTTCATTGACCTTAATTGGTGTTGCGATTGGACGTTATCCTGTATTGAGGATGAATCGGGCAACGATTGTGGTGGTTGGATCAGCGCTGCTGATAATTATCGGAGCGATCCCGCTCGAAACTGCTTATGGGGCAATCGATCTCAATACTATTGTATTGCTATTCTCGATGATGGTGTTGAATATCAATTTGCGACTGGCAGGCTTTTTTGGATTTGTTGTGAATCGAATCACTCGCCTGGCAAGAACACCCAGGCAGCTATTGTTATTGATTGTATTGAGCTCAGGCATCCTCTCAGCTTTGTTTTTAAATGATACCATCGTCATCATGTTCACGCCATTAGTCGTGGAAGTCACCCTGGCGCTGAAACGAAATCCCATTCCATACCTCATGGGGCTCGCAACCGCAGCAAATGTCGGTTCCACCGCGACGATCATTGGCAATCCTCAAAACATGCTGATCGGAATGTCGTCGAAAATTTCCTTCGTCGCGTTCGCCAGCTATTTAACTCCGGTCGCGTTGGCTGGATTGGGCATCGTTTGTTTGATCATTATTCTAATTTATCGAAGTGAATTTCAGAGTCAATCGCTCAATCCAGGAGCGGAACTTCGCTTGCGACTATTCAAGCCATTGCTCTATAAAAGCATCATTGCTCTTTTTGTTATGCTGGTTGCTTTTTTTGCTGGAGCGCCAGTCCCCGTAGCTGCATTGGGAGCAGCTTCGCTCTTATTGATCACCCGGCGAATCAAACCCCAGCGGGTGTTCCATGAGCTGGATTGGGCGTTGCTGGTATTCTTCTCCGGGCTATTTATCGTTACGAGGGCGATTGAAACGAGCGGATTGGGTAGCTATTTATTTAGCGCAACCTTGCCGCTGATGAAACAGGGCTTGTGGTCGTTGACAATTGTCTCTGCGCTGTTGAGCAATTTAATCTCAAATGTTCCCGCAGTTCTGTTATTTCGCCCGATGATTCCCATGATGGAAAATCCCAGGATCGCCTGGCTGGTACTGGCAATGGCGACGACCCTTGCGGGAAATTTGACGTTGCTCGGCTCTGTGGCAAACCTGATTGTCGCTGAATCAGCAAGGTCGAAAGGCGTCCATTTGTCATTTATCGAATATTTAAAGGCGGGTGTGCCGATCACGATTTTGACGCTTCTGATAGGAGTGCTTGGATTTATGCTAATATCCTGATCAGAACGAGTATCTCTTTTAAAGAAATTTTATCAATGCCATCCGTTTTATTTTAGTGGTGGGCGAATTAATGATTTTGACATCAATCATTCGGGTTAACTTTCCTCCAGCCATTTTTTTCGAAAATATCGCCTCGAAATCAAAATTGCCTGCACCAGCAGCGAGGCATTCATCGACCACCAGACTGCAACTGCGCCGAACTCCAAAAGCACGCCAAAAATATAACATAACGGAATTCGAACCAACCAGACGCTCAGCGCCACTCGAATCATAACGGATTTCGTATCACCGGCGCCGTTAAGTCCGCCGCTAAGAATAACGCCCCATGCCATGATCGGCTCACTGATCAGGCAGATGGAAAGATATTTCACTGTTTCGTTGATTACAATCCCATTTTGGGAAAGAGTCGAAGCAATAATCCGGGCGTTGAATAGCAGAATGATCGTCAAGATTGAAACAACTACGACGCCAATGGCAGCCGTTATAATTCCTGCTTTGTATGCGTCATTTGTTTTTTTCTCACCCAATAAATTTCCAACCACAACCGCGTTGGACATATTGAAAGCAAACGCCGGCAGGAAAATCGCAGCCTCGATTCGGAGTCCATTGGTAAAAGCAGCAACGATCTCGATATTATTTTCTGGCAGTGCGCTCAAGATCAGGAACAGAATCATCGACGCGGTTTGCCAGATGATCTGGAGCAAGCCAGAGGGCCAGCCAATGCTCGTCACTTTTTTAATAACATCAAAAGCGATTTTTTTTGTTTGAACCAAAAAGTCTTTTATTAGCCATAGATTCCAGAGGCTTCCGATCCCCACACTAACTGCGGTGGAGAGCGCAATTCCCTTGAAACCAAGTGGTGTATAAAACACAAAGAAAAAATTGAGTCCAACATTTGTCACACAAACGACTGCCATCGTCCGAAGTGATTTTCGAATACCTTTACACGCTCTTAAAATGCCGTTCGTATTGATTAGAATATAATGAAAAATTAATCCGCCAGCATAAATGGCTGCAAGGGGGCGACCTAATTCTTTAAGCACTTCTGGAATATTTAAAAAACTGAAGATCATTGGAGTCAGAAAAATGCCTGCCACGCCGAGCACCAATCCTGCCAGAGTGGTCGCAACAACCGTTGAAAAAACCGCCCGGGAATAAGATTGTTCTTCCACATCCTGGCAAAGCCTTGAAATCACGGAGACTGTTCCAATAGTCAATGCGTTGCCAATGACGGTAAAAATAAAATAAATCTGAGCTACAAAACCATAGGCTGCTTGCACCTCTTTGCTGATTTTTCCAGCGATATAAACATCAGCAAGGCTGATCAAGAATTCGAAGAACATGATCAATGTCATGGGCCAACTGATTGCCCAGCTCCGGGAGATAAACGATCGAATGTCTTCTCGTTTGAAAAAAGCCTGGGTCTGTTTTAAACCGATAGTCATATTTTTTCCAGCAAAAAAAAGAGTTGGACTCCGCTATCAAAATAGCTGCCAGCTCCGATTAACTTCTATTTAAAATTTCTTTTAAAGCAATTTCAAGCTCTGGATGATTGAATTCAAATCCGGCGGTCAATAATTTTTT
>JALOPY010000475.1 GCA_025453735.1 bacterium
TCCTGGAATTCTTTCAAACACAATCGAACCATCTTTCAATTGAAAATTCAAATTTTTGGGATCGATAAATCCAGGGTCTGCCAGTGCAATGAAATTATTTTTAATTTCGAACTGGGCATATTCACCCACCAGGCGATAGGTTTCATCATAGCGATAGATCAGATTGTTCTCGAATAAATTCCGCCTGGGGTGCATGCCCACGTAGGTCTTGCCATCTTCCATCAAACCGAGCCAGTCGGTTAATTTGGGATATTTTGTGCTATACGGCGGTTTTTTGATGTCGAGCAGCTCGGTCAATCGTCGGCGATAGACGCCGTTTTTTTCAAAAAAATAATCCCGCTGTCCATAGCCGAAATCGTACCACATCGATTTCATCACCAGCACAGGCCCATAGCCTGCGACAAAAATATTGTTCCGAATGGTCAGGTCGTGGCCTGCGTTGCTGTAAATTGTGCCGTAGGAAGCCACTTTGTAAAAGACATTTCCGAACACGAGTGCCTCGCAACTGGCGTCATCAAAATAAACGCCCATGGTCCACTTGCGCTCGGGATTGCCGCAATGATGGAAAAAATTGTAGCGAATGATATTGCCCCGATCACTGGGATCACGGCCGATGTACCAGGGCGAGGTGTCATTGGAATTCTCTGACAGGTGATGGAGGTGATTGTATTCAAAAAAATGCTCGTTGCCATGCACATAAATTCCCTGGAAATCCGAGTTGAAGATTTCGTTGTGCGCCACTCGATTGCCACAGCCATCCACATTGATGCCTGACCAGAGAAATTTGTTGCGTCGGTTGTAATCGTGAATGCGGCAGTTTTCCACAAAACAATTTCCTGGGATCAAATCCTTTTTGCTGCCACCGCTCAAATAAATGCCGCCGCAGCCTGTATCGTACACATCGCAGCTCATGACCCCATGATTTTTTCCTGCCTTGCGGTCCCAGGTTGTGTATTTATAAATTTGTCCCTGGAGATTGCCGATCTGTCGAGAAACGGGCACGCCTTCATAATCATCATGCGTGATGTGCGGGAAGGTCTGTTTCGCTCCTTGCCCCATGAAAACTCCGATGGTTCCCAAATTGCGGAAGGTGCAGCCAGCGATCAGGTTATTTTGGCCCCGCTCGATATAAATTCCCATGTCTCGGGATTCCTCAAAGATAATATCCCGAATCGTCACAAACGAAACGCCTTCCATTGCCACCATCGGTTCTTCCAGCATGGAAACCACGATGCAGGAATTTTGGATTTCCGATGGCGGGTAAAAATAGAGCACACCTGATATCCGATCGACGTACCATTCTCCAGGCGAATCCAGTTCTTCCAAAATATTGAGGGCAATATAGTGCTGATGCGGCTCGCCATAGCCCAATCCGTAGAGATGTGGCGTGCTGAGCTTGATCTGCTTTTTCACCGTATCGATCCAGTCAATTTTGATCATGTCATCGGCATAGCCCCATTTGAACGTGCCCTGCAGCCAGACATCTTCGGCGCCAGACCAGCGGGAGTGGCGATTGTCGCTATATTCGAAAATGCCACCCCGAATATTTTCATAATCCCGAATCCGTGGCACCGAACCCGTATCGATGACCTTGCCCATGAGAATAAATCCATCATTGGGATATTTTGCCAACTGCATGACCTTATGGTTGAAAAATAGCTCCATCGGTGCGGGCACAACTGGCAGCGCATGACCGTATTGCTGATGCTTCCCGTAATCGGTAATTCCAATTGATTTTAAATCCGCCTGCAACACAAATTCTCTTGCTTCAGGCATCAATCGGCTGAGGATTTTAGGATCATCAACTTTTTTAAAAATATCTGGAGAGACCTTCTTTCCGCCTGAAATAATGACCTGTTCGTCAGGAAAAGCTCGATAAACAATCCGTGACTTTTCACTCCCTGAGTCTTTTTCATTTAGCTCAATGGTTTTGTTGATAAAATATTCTCCGCCTCGCAGCCAGATTGTGATGCCTTCTTTGGGCAAACCTTTTTTCGACTTGAACTCCCGAACTGCATCCCTGGCTCGTTCCAAAGTGGCAAATGGTTTTTTTTGAGTGCCTGGATTTTTGTCGCTGCCCTTTGGGTCGATAAAAAAATCAGTGGCAAAACATTGTGAAAAAATAAAATACCAACAAACTATAAAACTGAATATCAATCTCATCTTTTGCTCCGTTGAAAGATTTTTTTTACCGCAAGGACGCAAAGGCGCAAAGAAAAAATCTCTGCGTCTCTGTGCCTTTGCGGTGAAGAAAAAAAATGATTCACTCTTTTTAATAAATCCCATATTTCCGAAAGGCCGCACACATCGCCGCTACTTTCTCTGGCGCCAGATCGATTGCTTCTGGAGTCGTGTATGCCATGCTGATCAATCCGCCGTTGAAGCTACCGATGGTCTGCACCATTTTTTGCACATATTTTTCAATGCCTTCAATCGAGCCTTTTGCCAGCGTGTTTTGAATATCCACAGGACACCAGAATGCGATTTTCCCGCCGACTTGTTCCGCCAGATTTTCCAGTCCCATATTTTCTTGCTGATCCATCTGGATCACGTTCAATCCTGCTTCAATAAACATCGGCAAAATTTCGATGATGTAGCCGCAGGAATGGAGCCAGACATCCATGCCCAATTCATGGGCTAATGCCCAATTTTTTCGGTAATGGGGCATAAAAAATTCCTTGATCAAGTCAGCTTTGATCATCAGGCGATTTTGCAGCCCCCAATCATCATAGCCCATCACGCCATCGCAGCCCAATTTGGCAAGCAGTCGGATGGATTCCCGTTGCTGTTCAGCAAATGAGGCAATCAATGCTTTCAGATCGTCGGGATGTTCGTAATAGCTGAGAAACATGTTTTCCAGCCCGATGATATTGTGAACCGCTTCATTCAGCGAGGCAAAGCCCATTACGCCCAACGCATATTTGGGATTAGCGGATCGATTATTTTCATCGATCGCCTTTTTATGATTCAGATAATAAACGGGATTATTCCGATCGGGAAATTGATAGCTCGCCTGCTCGGTGATGTCGTTAATAGGATAAGCCTTTGCCAGCCCGATATTTCCTTCCTTGCCTGCGGGACGCTGCCAGGTGACACCCGCAGCGTCGATTCTTTTATCGACTGAACCAAAAGTTGTCCAGGGCAGTTTATCTGGCGGCATGGCATCGGATCCGACGGTCCATGGCGCCAGCCAGATGATATCGTTCTCCTTGCCATCGGGCAGGTAGTGAGGAATTCGGTCGGGCGCTTGAAATTGCAAAGCTCGCTTCACACGTTCTCGGGATGTCATGCAACTTCCTTTTGTTCATGGAAAATATTGTGCAAATAGAGAGTGAGAGAAATTTTCAGATGTGCGCTAAATTGAACCATAAAAAAAATTGAATAGCAGTAAATTTTCTGACGATTATTTTTAAAGGAAATTATTATACAAAAAAGAAATTTGAAATGCAATAGAATAATAAGGAGTTTTGATGCCTCAGATAAGCGACCGGTTAGCGGCTCAGTCTATTCATA
>JALOPY010000022.1 GCA_025453735.1 bacterium
GATCCTGGCTGCAAGCTTCTTACAAATCTTATCAGAAAAAATCTGTTCTAAATCAAGCTCATTGTTATCAGGATCAAGATTTTCTTTCAATGAAAGCTCGGAGCCGAATGTGAATCCCTGGACAAAAACTTTATTGCCAAGTGGCGCGCTGGTGAATTGTGCAGTAAGATTCCCATTTGTCCCAAATTCTGCAATGGAAATCGTCTTGTTCTGGCTCAATAGTAATTTTGCAACTACATTTTCAAGTAAGTCATCATTATATCCCCAGATATACAAATGAAATTTTTTCTGGAATACTTTTTCGACTTGATCAATTTTTTCCTGACAGACAGCTTCTGTCGCGCCCTGAACCGAAAGCCTGACATTCACGCCGCTATAAGTTGGAAGAAAGGCGATTTTTGCCGATCTTTCTAACGCTTCAATATTTCCTAATTTTTCGAATACGGCTGACTCCGGAATGCCTGTCGTGTGGATGACTCTTTTTTTAAATATCTTATCTTGCTTCTTTTTCAAAAATGGAATGATGTATGATTCCATGATCGAAACCATTTCTGCCGGCACACCTGGCATTGCAAAAAAATATTTGTCATTTTTCTGGATTAACATTCCCGGCGCACTGCCAGCATGATTTTCGATGACCACTGCATTGTCGATGACCATAGCTTGTTCTCTATTGATCTTTGCCATGCGAATTCGCCTCTTTCGGAATCGGTCTTTAATTTTGTTGAATGTTGGCTCATCGAGGATCAACCTGGAGTTGAAATAGCGAGCGAGAACTTTTTTGGTGATATCATCATGAGTGGGTCCTAAACCTCCGGTGGCAATGATAATATCAGATCTCGATTCTGCCAACGCGATTGCTTGATATAATTTTTCTGCATTGTCGCCAACAACAGTAATCCAATCCACGTCGAATCCCAATTCCGTGACTTTTTCTGCAATATAAGCCGCATTGGTGTTTACGATCTGCCCGATCAAAATCTCATCGCCAATCGTTATGATTTCAACTTTCATACAATGAATCCTTGCATTAATAAATGTACCTGGCAAGCTGAATTGCTATGTTCGCATAAATCCCAGCGATGACATCATCCAACACGATGCCCCAGCCGCCAGGAAATCTTTCCATATTTCGTACGGGATATGGTTTGCTAATGTCAAAAATTCGGAATAAAATAAATGCAGCAATCAGGAAAAAAGTGGTTTTAGGGACGAATAGCAAAGCAATCAGCATCCCGACGACTTCATCGATCACAATGATACCCGGATCAATTCCTTTCTCCTGTCCCAATTTGTTTTTCATTTCATGCTCGGTAATTGTCGCAGTGTAAACTCCAAGAACTGAGATTCCAAGTATGATCAGGGCTAATTGTATTGCCGTAATTTCCGGACTAATCCAATAAACAATCAGAGCCGCTAATGATCCCATCGTTCCGGGCATGAGCGGGAAATAGCCAACTCCGAAAATTGTAGAAATAATTTTTGCCAGAAGGCTCATCTATTTTTGTCTCCAGTGAAAACAAGGTCTGTTAAATTGAAAAAATAATGTCAACAATTTATGACATAAGAATTTGCCAATTAAAACTGTACCACCGAATGGAGATGAAAACTTTTTTATCTAAAGGAGAAATTATGCAAGTGAATTATTCGGATTTACGAATCTGATGGTCGAATGGCTCGATAACAATCTTTGAAAATTGATTTGACATGGGTGCTATTTTTGACAAAATAATGAATCCCGGTATAGGCAGTTAATGCTGCGACCATGAACATAAGAATATTCACAAAATGGATTCTTTCTAAAAAATGAATCACGCTTAATCCTGTGCCACTTTCGATTGCGAGATGCTTGGCGATTAAAATAACGAAAATAATAAAGACCGAGACCATTTGAACAGTAGTTTTTACTTTCGCAATGTAGGTTGTTACCACCTGTTGATTTTTAAATAGCGCGTACGAACGTAAGCCGGTTATTAAAAAATCGCGAACGACGATTACAATAACAATCCACAATTGAATGAAGCCGAGAATGTTAAAGGCAACAAGTGCAGATGACACTAATATTTTATCAGCGAGCGGATCTAAAAATTTTCCTAATTTCGAAACCGCACCCAATTTTCTGGCATAATAGCCATCATAGTGGTCTGTTATGCTGGCAATGATATATACGATGAGGGCAATGATTTTAAATACAATCCCATCATAAAAAATAAAGAAGAGAAACAACGGGGTCAAGATTATTCGAAGCACAGTCAACTGCGTGGGTAAATTCATCAGAGCACCCTAAATGACGGCAGATTTGTCGCTCTCAAATCCACCATTATTATCAGATAAGTAGTTAATAGGTAGCAATGGAATAGCGGAGCAATGGATTAAAAGAAATATCCATCACTCCAGCTCTCCATTAAATATTATGAAACTAATTTTTTTTAAAATTTGCTTAAACAAACATCGCCAAATGAACAGACTGATAGCTATGCCGGCTCACCACATAAAAACAACAATTCTTTCCAGCGTCGATCGACTTCTTGCTGGGCGAGTTCGAGAAGGTGCTTATTTTCTTCCTGATGAAGATGGCGAAACCTGCCCTGGTGCTTGGTCCATTCAGATAGCGGCAACTTTTCCTTTGGTTTGTAAGTTAATTTTCGTTTATGATTTTCAAACTCATACAGTGGCCAGAAACAGGTATCAACTGCCAATTTTCCCATTTCGATTCCCATTTCAGTGGGGAAGCGCCAGCCTGGAGGACAGGGCGCCAGAACATTGATGAATGCAGGACCTTCAATGCTCAATGCCTTTTCCACTTTTTTATTCAGGTCTCGCCAAAAACTTGGCGATGCCTGGGCAGCATAGGCTACATCATGGGCAATAATAATTTCTGTTAAATTTTTGGGGTACTGTTTCTTGCCCTTGCGAACTTTGCCAACCGGCGCGGTTTTTGTATCTGCGGCAAATGGTGTCGCGCTGGATCGCTGAATCCCGGTATTCATATACGCTTCGTTATCATAACACACATAAAGCATGTCGTGTCCTCGTTCCATGGCACCTGACAGTGATTGCAAACCAATATCATACGTGCCTCCATCCCCTCCGAAGCCAATGAATTTTATATCTTTCGTTACTTTCCCTTTTCGTTTCAACGCCTGATAGGCAGCCTCGACGCCACTGATGGTCGCGGCTGAATTTTCAAAAGCATTGTGGATGAAAGGAATCTTCCAGGCAGTGTATGGATAAATTGTTGTGACAACCTCAATACATCCTGTGGCACATGAAGCAACGACATGCCCTGGCGCAGACCGAAGCACCTGGTGAAAAGTCAGGGCTGGAATACATCCGGCGCATGCTCGATGTCCAGGAGCAAGCTTCTGCTCACGTGCTGCCAATTCTTTTAAACTTGCCATATATCTAAACCTCCAATCGTATCTTCATCATTAATCTCGTAATCCAAGGAAATTAACTTCCTTCTTCACTTTTCCAGTTTTAACAACATCTTTTAAGCTATCAAAAGCTAACCGAATTTGCGCTTTGTCGATGTCTCTGCCACCCAGGCCATAGATATAATTCATCATCGGGAGGGAGACGCCATTGCCAAACAGCATGGCTCTAACATCGGTAAAAACGGGACCGCCAAAGGTGCCAAACGATATGGCGCGATCTAAAACCGCCAAAGCTTTGACATGCTTCAGTGCTTCACGCAGAGCATTGTATGGAAATGGGCGATACACACGGATCTTAATTAACCCAACTTTTTCACCTGCATTTCTGAGATCATCGACTGTGTCCTTGGCTGTACCAACGCTCGATCCCATCAAAATGATCACACGTTCAGCATCATCGACGCGATATTTTTCGATTAATCCATAGTCACGACCGGACAATTTGCCGTATTCTTTTGAAACCTGTTCGATCACTGGCAAAACATTTCCCATCGCTTCGAACTGCTGTCGCTTATGTTCGAAGTAGTAATCTTGCAGATCAAGCGCTCCATAAGTCGAGGGCTTATCAACATCCAACAGGCTAGTTTCGGGATGATATTCGCCAATAAATTTCTTTACTTCATTATCTTCTAAAATCTCGACCCGCTCTAACGTATGACTGAGAATGAATCCATCCAGCGTGACCATTGTTGGCAAAAGAATAGTCTTATTTTCAGATATTTTCACTGCCATCACCGCGTTGTCGTACGCTTCCTGACCATTTTCAGAAAAAATCTGAATCCAGCCCGAATCACGAGCGCCCATGGTATCGCTATGATCACAATGAATATTGATGGGACCACTCAACGCTCGGTTTACCACCGGCATAACGATCGGCAGTCGTAACGAAGAAGCAATATACACAATTTCCCACATCAGCGCCAGACCATTGGCGCTGGTAGCCGTCATCGCCCGGGCTCCTGCCGCAGCTGCACCTACTGTTGCGCTCATTGCGCTATGCTCGGACTCTACCAATACTAACTCCGTATCCACTAATCCATCGGAATGAAACTCGGCAAACTGATGCATCAATTCCGTCTGAGGCGTGATCGGGTAAACAGCAGCCACATCCGGATTGATTTGCCGCATTGCATGAGCGACAGCTTCATTTCCTGACAAGCCCATTATTTTTGACATAATCTATATTCCTCCACTAAATCAGAATCTAATTCATTTGTTCTAACTAACAGCATTTTTTGTGTTCAATTTATTTATTTTGAAACATCGAACTGGCACTATTTTTAATGCCTAAAACTCTGGTTCCATTTCGATTGCATGTGCTTTCTCAGGACATACTTCGGCGCAGATGCCACATCCCTTGCAAAAATCGTAATCGATTCCCGTTACTTTTCCTTCGACTACAAAAATCGAAGGTTCGGGACAGCTATTCCAACATGCCAGACATTGAATGCATCGATCTTCGTACCAAACGGGCTTGAAAGATCGCCATGATCCAGTTTTATAGTTTTTTGAATTGCCTGGCTCCACAATTAGTCCACCAATCGGGACTTCTTTCCATGATTTTTCACTCATTCTGACTCAACCTCCTCATACGCGCGTTTTACCGCTTTTATATTTTTATCAATAACCTGCTGACTGAATTTGTGTTTAAATTTTTTGGTCAATCCATTCAGCAACGTATCCATCTGCATCAATCCTGTCGCTTTCATCAGCGCCCCCAACATGACCGTATTCGGTATTGGACGACCAATCTCTTCCTGGGCAATTTGATTCGCATTTAAAATATAAATTTTTCGGTCCGAATTTTTCAGCTTCTTTCGGATCTGGTCTTTGGTCAAGCTTGTGTTAAAAATCAAGACACTCTCCGAAGTAGTTCCTTCGGTCACATCAATGGTATCTAATAACGTTTGATCTAGCACGATTACAACATTGGGATTTTGAATTGCGCTATGAATACGAATTTGTTCATCAGAAATTCTCGTATAGCCACGAACAGGGGCGCCAGTGCGCTCCGGACCATATTCTGGGAAAGCCTGTCCATGCTTCCCTTCTTCAATGGCAGCTTCAGCCAATAACATCGCGGCTGTTTTCGCTCCCTGGCCACCTCGTCCATGCCATCTTACTTCAATTAAATTAGCCACTGCATTTTCCTCCAAATAATTTTTTCATCGTTTCTCTATTTGATCCATCAATTTTTCAATCGAGCTGATGTTCATGTTCAATAATTCATTCTTCCTTCGAGAGCACGGGTCAGCGTAATTTCGTCTGCATATTCGATATCAGTTCCGACTGGAATGCCCCGTGCAATTCGGGTGAGCTTCAACCCGAGTGGCGTGATCAACTTTGATAAATATAATGCTGTTGCTTCACCCTCAACATTGGGATTATTTGCTAAGATTATTTCTTTTACTTCGTCTTTGATTCGTGCTAATAATTCTTTGATCTTTAAGTCATCGGGACCGATTCCATCCAGCGGCGATAAAGCGCCACCCAGCACATGATACAGTCCCTTATACTCGCCAGTTTTTTCAAACGCCATCACATCGTTTGCCTCTTCGACCACGCAAATGGTACTTCGATCTCGGTGATCATTCATGCAAATCGAACAAGGATTCTTTTCAGTGATATTAAAGCAGATTGAACAATAAGAAGCTTTGTCTTTGACATCCACCAAAGATTTTGCCAGTGCAACAATTTCTTCACGAGGGAGCTTTAAAAGATAAAAAACTAATCGTTGAGCTGATTTTTTGCCAATACCTGGTAACTTGGACAACTCTTCGACAGCTCGCTGCATTGAATTAGAAAGATAACTTATTGACATGACATCTATATATTTCGATAAGCAAATAAAATATTATAATCCAATCCCTGGAATTTTTAATCCTTCGGGCATATTGCTCAGAATGCCTCCCGTTGCTTTGCTCATTTCTTCATTGGCTAATTCGGAGGATCGCTCAAGAGCTTGATTCACTGCGGCAGCGATTAATTCTTCCAGCATTTCACTATCATCCGGATTTATCACATCTTTTTCAATTTTTATATTCAAAATTTGTTGTCGTCCATTCGCAGTAACTTCAACCATCCCACCGCCAGATGAGCCAATCACCTTCATACTTGCCAGCTCTTGTTTGATTCGTGAAATGTCTTCCTGCAATTTTTGAGCTTGCTTGAAAATGGCTCCTAAGCCAAGATTCTTCATTTATTGATCTCCTCGTAAATCTATTCAACTCTGAAATTATATCGAACTGGTAGCCAGATAAAAACATAGAAAATTGTTACTCTATCATAGAGATAAAGTTCCAAATTCATTTCACCAGCTCGCCATCAAACTCGTCGATAATCGTTTTGATCAACGGTATTTTTTGTCCCAACTTTTCAACATAGCTGCTGCCATTCGATCCATTGCTGTTATCGGCTGATGGCGCTTCCGCTTGCATACATTTAATTTGCAGCGGAACGCCGACCACCTCCCGAATTATTTCCTCGATGCTTTTGCGGTTTCGATTGATGGAGCTAATATGAAAACCATTTTCCATCCCAAAAGCAATGATCAGTTCATTGCCGTCGATATTTTCAGGCCATCCTTCATTTAAGAAAGAGCCTAATGCGATCTTGCGCTTTTTAATCTCCTCGATGATATGAGGCCATTGCGTTTTGATGATCTCAATCGAAATGGGGGGATGGGCTTTTTGTGAATCTTCATGATAGGAAGGGCTTGTCGCGATAACTTTTTGGTCGGGTTGCTGTTGAACGTCACGTACCACATTTTTTTCTATTTCAGGGCTTTTTTTTTGATCGGCTGATTCAGATACTGGCGCTGCTGGTGTTTTGGGTTGTGACTTCTGTTGGAGTGCTGAATGCGGGACATTCATCGAATTTTGAGAAAATTTTTCTTTCAGCGAATCAAGGCTTTGAATTAGGGCATCTATTTTTTGAACCTTATCCAATTGAATCATTTTCGTGACAACCATTTCAAGGTAAAGCCGAGGATTGGAGCTCCGTTTTATTCCGTATTGTGAATCCGAAACGATCTGAATTAAACGCAGCAGATCTTGTTCTTCAAAATTATTAACGATCTGATGATACTTTTGTTTGTAATTATCTGATGCCTCCACGAAATCTGCTGACTTCACTGTTTTGGTAATCAATATATTTCTAAGATGCTCATTGACGCCGAGCAAAAATTCAACCAGGTCATACCCATTATTGAAAAGATCTTCGACAAGCTGAAACGCTCCCTTCAGATCATTATTGCTGATAAAATTCGTTAAGTTAAAGTAAATCTCCCAATCAATCACGCCCAGAATATTAATGATATCGCTGGAAACAATTTTCGTTCCGCAGAATGAGATCGCCTGGTCTAACAGGCTTTGACTATCGCGCATGCTGCCTTCGGCTTTTCGGGCGATGAGATGGAGCGAATCGTCATCGATATCGATCTGTTCCTGGGCACAGACATGCTTGAGCTGCTCGATAATTTCATTAATTGAAATTCTTTTGAAATCGAATCTTTGACAGCGAGAAATGATCGTGGCAGGAACTTTGTGAGGCTCAGTCGTTGCGAACATGAACATCACACGAGTCGGCGGTTCTTCCAGTGTTTTTAACAACGCGTTGAATGCCTCGGTTGTTAACATGTGGACTTCGTCGATGATGTAGATTTTGTATTTTCCAGGATTGGGGGCGTATTTGAGACTTTCACGCAAATTTCTGACTTCATCGATGCCGCGATTTGATGCGCCATCGATTTCCAAAACATCGAGGCTTCTTCCGTCAGTTATATCGTTGCAGCTATCGCATTGATTGCAGGGATTCTCCTTTGGTCCCTGCTCACAATTAATCGCTTTGGCTAATATTCGGGCAATCGTGGTCTTACCGATGCCCCGCGGTCCGGCAAATAAATAGGCGTTTGCCAAGCGATTTGTTTTTAACGCATTCTGCAGCGTCAAAACAACATGCTTCTGATTTACAACGTCTTCAAATTTCTGCGGTCGCCACTTCCTCGCCAGAACCAGGTAAGACATCTATATCTGCCTCCACTCCCTGAAGCTTTTATAATCACACAAATCTTAATACAGATACGGGACGCTACAAGCTGTCCCGAACTGCGATTCGAAGAAAATTAAAAATGGCTGTGCACCTCTCCTTGATTTCTCCTTCCTGATAGTACGTCTTAGCAGCCAACTCCAACCAAGCGACCCTGCGGCACATAGAGAATCCTGCTTACCGCTGCTACCTTCCGATCCTGACGGGGTTCGGCAGTACTCCATTGCGCAGGACTTGATTATCAACGCTACTTGCTAAGATATAAAATCCGGCGAGCAAACCTCAAAGAGGAATTCGACCCTGCTATAGCGGATTGCAGGTTACAGGGCACCGCTGGCTCCCCGTCTAGCACAGCCTGGTGGAGCAGAAGGGAGTTGAACCCTCGGCCTCCAGAGTGCGATTCTGGCGCTCTCCCAACTGAGCTACTGCCCCATGCTAATTAGCTATTATCAATTCACCATTTTCAATTGACAATTAAAGCATTAAATTCTAATTGTGAATTGTTAATAGTAAATTGTCAATTGAAAACCTTTGCGGAGAGAGAGGGATTCGAACCCTCGGAGAAGCTTTTGACCCCTCACACGATTTCCAATCGTGCCCGTTCGACCAGCTCCGGCATCTCTCCTGTTTGAATTAACAATTGTCAATTATAACAACCTGGCGGAGAGGGAGGGATTCGAACCCCCGTACGCCAAAGACGTAAACGGTTTTCGAGACCGCCCCGATCAACCACTCCGGCACCTCTCCTTTTTGATTTTAGATCTGCAAATTAACTAAAAGCAAGTTATTGTAATAACATTTCTAAGACGAAACGAACTTAATTGAGCGTATCGCCTAATTGATCTTTTCTTAATTTTATAAAAAAATCTTTTAATATCGACTCACACTTTGCTTGCAGTATTCCTGGAATCATGCTGACAGAAGAACGGAGGCGATCATCCTGCAATATATTCACGACCGAGCCACAGGCGCCTAATCTTGGATCAGACGCGCCAAAAATTACTTCTCGTATTCTGGCATTTAGAATTGCACCAGCACACATCGAACATGGCTCGAGGGTTACATAGAGGGAAGTATCATCCAAGCGCCATGAAGCCAGGTAATTTGCAGCAGCAGTAATCGCTAAAATTTCAGCATGAGCTGTGGGATCCTGAAGTGTCTCGATTAAATTGTGCCCCCTGCCAATAACCCGATTCTCATAAACAACAACCGCTCCGACAGGAACTTCTTTTTTTTGATATGCTTTTTCTGCCTCTGAAAAAGCTTGTTCCATCCATTTCTCATGTTCAATCATAACAAAACATAGCTACTCTGTCTAAGCAATCGTCATTTTAAAAATGCTAATTCTAAAATCGTAACGCATAAATCTAAAATCAAAATGGTACGCCCGGAGGGATTTGAACCCCCAACCTTCTGATCCGTAGTCAGATGCTCTATCCAATTGAGCTACGGGCGCTCGTTTGGGTAATTAGGTCTAAGGCATTTTAATTGCATAGCTATTACCTCTTTAACTAATTACCTGATTACCCAACAGAGTAGCGCGTACGGGAGTCGAACCCGTGTTACCGACGTGAGAGGCCAGCGTCCTAGGCCACTAGACGAACGCGCCATTTTTTATTAAACCTATAATACTAAAATCGTAATTCATAAATCTTAAATCGAATTCGTACGCCCGGAGGGACTTGAACCCCCAACCCTCTGATCCGAAGTCAGATGCTCTATCCAATTGAGCTACGGGCGCTTGTTTGGGTAATTAGGAAATTTGGAACTTAGGTAAATCGGTAATTGGTTAATAAGGGCAAGCTTAAAAGCTATCAACGACTTCATTGCCCCATTGCCCAATTGCCTTATTACCTATTTTCCCTATTACCCAATTTCCTAATTACCCAACATAGCTGGGGAGCAGGGATTCGAACCCCAATTCCGTAGTCCAGAGCCACGTGTCCTGCCGTTGAACGACTCCCCAATCTGATTTTAGAAATGCGATTTTAGATTTTAGAATGAACTATTTCGATAACTTTGTCAGCCAATTTACAGCATTATTGATTCTTCTCAGCACAGATTCTTTGCCTAACACTTCCATCAACTCGAATAAGCCAGGGCTAACACCAAAACCAGTTAGCGCTAATCGAATCGGATGGATTAACTTAGCGGCGCTGATGCCTGATTCCTCTGCTAAATTTCGAATCGCAGTTTCAACTGTTCCTGCTTCAAACGCATCCAATCTTGTTAATCGATCCACCACAGTCTTTAATTGATTTTTGACTAATTCATCTTGCCAATATTTTTTGATGGCTGCTTCGTCATACTGCTCAGGATCTTTAAAAAAATAGAAACCGAGATTGGCAAAGTCATTTAGCTTTTTTATTTTTGGTTTAAGTAATGAAAGCGCCCTCTTGATATAGGGTTCACTAAACTTTTTTTCCTCAATAATCTGTCGCTGTTGCAGTATGGGAAACACCCGTTGAAAAAGATCACTATCATTCATTCGGCTGATATATTCGCCATTCATCCAGATCAGTTTCTCTTCATCGAAAACAGCGCTCTTTTTCGAGATTCCTTTCAGGCTAAAACTTTCAATCATTTCATGCCTGGTCATAATTTCCCGATCATCTCCTGGCGACCAACCTAATAATGACAGGAAATTCAACATCGCTTCGGGCAAGTAGCCAATTGCTTCATACTCCGAAACCGAAGTCGCTCCATGTCGCTTGCTCAACCGCTTCTTATCGCTGCCAAGTATGAGTGGAACATGCGCAAACTTCGGTGCAACCCAACTCAGCGATCGGTAAATCATCACCTGTTTTGACGTGTTGGATAGGTGATCATCTCCACGGATCACATGCGAAATATTCATCTCATGATCGTCGACCACGACCGCAAAATTATAAGTAGGAATTCCATCCGATCGCAAAATAACAAAATCATCGATCTCTTTGTTATCAACTGTCAAAGAACCGTGCACTTCATCGAAAAAACTGGTCTTTCCTGCTGCAACTTTGAAGCGAATAACTTTAGAAACTCCCTCCGCTTCTAACCGCTGCTTTTCTAAAACTGAGAGATTGCGACAGCGTCCATCATAGCGATAAACCCGCTCGCTGCTTTCTTCGCTTTGCGGCTCATTTCTATTTTTGGCGCTGCAATAACAGTAATAAGCTTTGTCGCTAACGATGAGTTGCTGTGCGACTTGCTGATATAATTTTATTCGCTGCGATTGAAAAACCGGCTCATCGTCCCAATCCAATCCCAGCCATTTCAGTCCATCATAAATAGCCTGAACCATTTTGGGATCGGAACGAGCAAAATCCGTGTCCTCGATCCGCAATAGAAACTTGCCCTCATGATGCCTGGCATAGAGCCAGTTGAAAATTGCTGTTCTGGCGCCACCGATATGGAGATAACCTGTGGGGCTTGGGGCAAAGCGGACGCGAAACTTGTCTTTTTGATCAAACGTTCAATTCCCCCAAGCCAGGGTATTTCTCTCAATTTCTAATTGTCAATTGTGACTGGTCAATTGATAATTGTTAACTAAAAATTTTTGCGGAGAGGGAGGGATTCGAACCCTCGGTAGATACAATGACCTACAACGGCTTAGCAGGCCGCCCCGTTCGACCACTCCGGCACCTCTCCAATCGAATTATCAATTAACAATTTTCAATTCACAATTAAAAAAAACGCCCTTGAAACCAGCAGTCCGACTTAATTGTCAATTGATAATTGTGAATTGACAATTGTTAATTAGAATGGCGGAGGACGAGGGACTCGAACCCCCATGTCCGCTAGGGACGGCGGTTTTCAAGACCGCTGCCTTACCAGTTAGGTCTAGTCCTCCAACGATGTGAAATATACAAACTTTTACCTTCTTAGTCAATAAATTTTTTGATAGAATTCAATATTTTAACGAAATAGTTTTGTCAGCCAGCTCATATCCTGATCAATCGCATTATGAGGACAAGCTTCATCACAACAGAAACAACTGATGCACTTGTTATAATCGATCACCGGAAAACCATCTTTCGGATTCATCGCTCGAGTCGGGCATATCGCAATGCATGCGCCACAGCGTTTGCACCGATTCGCATCAGGTTTGGGGCGCACCCATACCAATTTGCCCAGAACTTTTACTACGGAAGCTGGAATATAGTATTGAAATCTATTCGTCGGAAGCGCAATTTGGAGATCACCCAATGCATCCAAAGACTCTCCCAGAATAGCTATTTTGTCAATTAGTTTTTCGCCAAGCCCTCGCTGATAAGCTTTCTCTGTTGTCAAAATCTCGCCAGCTTCAAATCCCACAATTTTCGCAGCAATGGCATCCAGCGCTACTGCATCTTTGCTGGATAAAATTAATCCCAAATGCCGGGATTTTCCAGCCGAAGGTCCATTTCCCTCCATGATTTCAATGGCGTCCATAATATTGATTTGGGGTCTCACGGCTGAAAAAATATCAACAATGATTTCAGAAAATTCTTCGACTTTCGGCGCCTGCTTGTGATATTCACTTTTTTTGAAGCCCGGAATGGCGCCGAACATATTTTTAATCGCCCCGGTAAATAAAGTCAGGTTGTGAGTTTTCAGCTTGCAAACATTGATCACCACATCGGCTTCAGCAATCACACTGGCAATAAAATAGGATTTTCCATCGATTGTTCGCTCGACGACGCCTTGCTTTTCCAATTTTACTAATTTAGCGCCAGTTTCTTTTGCAATCTGTTCCATTCCTGTCGCCTGCCAGTATTCCTCAATCGGACGGGATATTCCTGCGGGACTATCCCCTATCATGACCAAACCTCCTAATTCCAAAACTCGTTTAACAAGAGACTTTACCACTGAGGGATGAGTTGTTGCTGCCTTTTCAGGCGATTTCGCGGTGAGCAAATTCGGCTTAACATGAACCCGAGTCCCCTTGTTAATGAGCTGATCGAATCCACCAATATTTTTTAGTGATTGATCAATGGCGTCATCGACTTTTCCCTGTTCATAATCCCGACACCGAACAATTGATACAATACTTTTATGGTCATTCTTTTGTAATCTATTTTGAAAAGATGACATGAATTATTTTCTTTCCAATAAAACTCAGCTCAAACTCTAACGAATAATTTGCCAGGCAACTGCTTGACCAGGTCTTTAAATTCCAAAGGCAATAATGCGGATAATGTTTCTGCTGTGGATTTCCCAATTACCTTTGATAATTTATCGATATGAATCGGCACGTTGGATAGTTTTTCAAGCAGCATCTTTTCCAACTCCGATAAATCCTGGGGTAATTCTCGGCTCTTTGCTTCATCATCTTTTAAAAAATGTTTTAATTGAGGCTCTAATTCGATAAGCACATCATTGGCGCTGGAGATCAATTTTGCGCCGTCCTTGATGATCTGGTTCGTGCCTAAACTTTTGGGACTGTTGATATTTCCAGGAACCGCGAATATTTCTCTGTTCTGCTCCAGCGCATAATTGGCAGTGAGCAACGCCCCGCTTTTCAATCCCGCTTCAACCACAATCGTTCCCAGCGCCATTCCAGAAATAATTCGATTTCGTCTGGGAAAGTTCACCGCGTCTGGCTTGGTGCCCATAGGAAATTCTGATATGAGAGCGCCCTGTTCGATAATCTTCTCTGCTAATTTTTTGTTCTCGCCTGGATAAATATGATCCAGTCCCGAGCCCATAACAGCGATCGTTCTTCCTCCTGATTGTACCGCTGCCCAATGGCTGATCGTATCGATGCCGCGCGCCAATCCGCTTACGATCACCAGCCCTTTTTGCGCCAATTCTTTTGCAATTTTTTCGGCAACCACTTTTCCATAGCTGCTCGGAAGTCGGGTTCCAACGATGCTGATCGCATACTTATCCTGTTTCACCAGCGTTCCTTTCACAAAAAGAAACGCTGGCGGATCATAGATTCGCTTTAAATTTTCAGGATACTTCTCATCCCAAAAATCAATTATTTCGATTCCCGCCTGTTTTGCCTTGCTGACCTGTTCC
>JALOPY010000476.1 GCA_025453735.1 bacterium
TTGATCTGGGGACGATGCTCTTTTTCTGCCATTTCAGCCGCAGCGCTAGCATGGCGACTGATCCAGCTTTGGATACCCAAAACAAAGTGTTCCAGTCCAACATAGAATTCCTGGGCTTCTTCATCGGTATTGATTTTTCGATAATGATGAATTTTGTCGAGAATGCCACCCCAACCCAACTCGAAACCGATGGTCATATCCTGGCAAAAATGTTGGGCTGCGCCGATCCCAGGATGAACTTTATATTTTTCCTGCAGCGGTTTCAGGTGAGAATAATCCAGGTCAGGATCCCAATACGGCTCCCGATAGGAAAGGAAATTGACCATGTAGCCGCCTGCCAGCGAGCTCATCGGATCGATATAAATGGGATGAATTTCCAGCAGTCGTCTGAAATTTTTCCCACAGGATCGAGCGCCAAAAAATCCGCCGCTGGAGTGATTGCTCTTCGGCTCAAATTCTTTAAACAATACATCTGTAATCGGCACGCCCGAGCCGCTGATCACCTGAACGATTTTCCTCGATTCAGGCGGTGGCAGGATAAGGGCATGATCATCAAAATCCATCGAGCCAATGACGTCCCATTTTTCCTGGGTATGCTTCATTTTCGTTTTTCGTAGCGCATCGATACGTTCTCGGTAGGTGCAATACTTCATTGTTGTCAATTCCATAGTTATTTTTCCAATCCTATAAATGAAAAAGGCATCAAACGCGGATTGGACTGATCTAACGGATCTGAACGGATTAGTAATAATTATAAAAAAATCCGTTTCAATCCGTCTGATCCGTTGAATCCGCGTTCTATAAAATCTTTGCTCTTTGGCTTATTATCCAATTACCTAATTACCTTAATTACCCAATCACCTCAACCCCATGAATCTCGGCAATCTTTGCCAATTCATTCATCTTTGCTTTCGAAGGCGGCTCTAAGTTTTTGGCTCGATATTCCAGTCCCAGACTTCGATATTTATCGGCTGCCAGGCGATGAAAGGGCAATAACTCCAACTGAATTTCCGCACATTTTTCTTTGCCATTGGAATGTTGCATCCGTAACTCAACCAGGCTCTGAACAAATTTAATAATTGCACTGATCTCTTCTATGGAATCATTAACTGTCGGTACGACTGGAACTCGAAAGATAATCGGCTTGTCGGTCAATGCCAATCGTCGGGCATTAGCCAGAATACGCTCGTTTGAGTCGCCGCAGGCAGCTTTGTGTTTCATGGGATCGATTAATTTCAGGTCCATCATGACGAGATCGACGAATGGCAATGCTGATTCCAGTTCCTGCCACTGGTAGTTGCCACAGGTCTCGATGGCCGTGTGCAAATCTTCTTCTTTACAACGCATCAAAATTTCTTTTGCAAATTTCGGCTGCAGGACTGGCTCGCCGCCGGAGAGCGTGACGCCTCCCTTCGATGTTTCGTAAAACATTCGATCCCGCAAAATTTCTTCCATCACGTCGTCAGCCGTCATATATTTGCCGGTTATTTCCAGGGCATCTGAATAGCATGTTTCAGTACATGTCCCACAGTTTTTACATAACTCCCGAAGATAGAGATGGAAATCATTGTTTACGGTATGGGCATGATTTGGACAATGCGCCAGACATTCACCACAACAGATGCATCGCTCTGGAAAATATTGGATTTGAGGATGTGCCTGCCTCCCCTCTGGATTATGACACCAGAAACATTGCAGCGAGCAGCCTTTAAAAAATACCGTCGTTCGGATACCGGGTCCATCGTGAATAGAGAAGCGCTGGATATTGAAAATAAGTCCTTTTTTGCTTGATGAAGTCATAGTACCTGAAAAAGCAAAGTTATGAATAATTTTTGTTAGCTATAAATATACAAAATTTGTTTTAATTCACAAGCAATATTTAATAAGATTTTAAAATTTTCCCCTTGACATTTTCATTAAAATTCCTTAATTTTGCTTTGTTCGTTCACCTTACTAACCGCAGGAGGGCGATTTGAATTTGAGACTTTTTTCCCACTTTTTTTATTTGCTAATCTTAATTGCAGCTATTGTATCTACTTCTTTTGGACAGAATACAGGAAAAATTTCAGGTCAGGTAACTGATGCGGAAAACGGTCAACCCCTGATCGGTGTGAATGTGGTGATTCAAGGCACCATGCTCGGAGCCGCTACTGATTTGAAAGGCTGGTATGTCATTCTCAATGTCCCGCCAGGCAACTACAACCTCAATTTCTTCTACATGGGCTATCAAAAAGTCACCATCGAAGATGTCAATGTTAAAATCGATCGCACCAGCAAAATCGATGTATCGATGACTTCAACAGTTGTTGACCTGGGTCAATCGGTTACCATTACAGCTGAACGACCTATTGTCGAAATCGACAAGACGTCCACGTCCCTTCATTATGAAGCACGAGAAGTCGAAAATTTGCCAGTTGAAGGTTTGCGCAGCGTATTGGAGCTGGCGCCTGGTATCAATAGAAATCCCGATGGAACTCTGAGCATTCGGGGCGGTGGCGCTTATGAGATCAATTATTCGGTGAATGGCATCACCAGCTTGACAACCAATTCTGGCGTGCCTGCCTACGGCACTGGCGGCAAATCCGAGACAAGCTGGAAATATGACATCAATCCACTCGCCGTTTCGCAGATGGAAGTGATTACGGGCGGATTCAATGCGGAATACGGCAATGCCCAATCAGGCGTCGTTAAAGTGGTCACCAAGGAGGGAGGACCAAAATTTAACGGCGCTTTTCAGGTTGAATATCGACCGCCTGGCAAATATCACTGGGGCGATTATCTTTATTCGAAAAATCAGTACGAATGGCAGAAGTGGGGCAATATCGAGCGCTGGCGCCAGGAGCCGCAGTTCCGAGATACGTCAGGCGTGGTGAATGAAGCAGAAGTCCAGCGAAATTATGATCTATGGGTCAAAAATCACACGCCTGCTGATAATAATATTCTTGGCGTTTACGATTATCGAAAATATGCCTACACCCGTTACCTGTTCAGCTTTGGCGGACCGCTTGGCAAGGATGCTCAAAAAATGAGCTTTTTCCTCACTGGCGAATTAAAGGATAAACCAACTCGTCTTCCTGCCCGGGAAAAAGTTCAGAAGCTGGGAAATTATTCGCTGGTGCTCGCATTCAAACCGAATCCGCAGCATAATTTCAAATTCACGGGACTGTATCAACACTATTATTCGGGCATGGGATCAGGCTCGGATGACATTCGCTGGGCAGGATTGTCGGGGACGTATGGCGCTAAACGCAAATATACACTGATCTACGACTCCCCTCGTGAGGAGGATGTCTATGCCCAGAGCTTGAATTACAAACTGATCTTTTCTCCCAAATCGTTTTTAGAAACGACCTTTACGCATCAGTACGAGCGGCTTTATGCCTACCAGATTCCTACGCCAGCGACGGATAAAGATGTCCAGCTTCATCCCAATCCAGAGGATCGCAAGTTAGAGGATCGAGGTCCCTGGAACGAAAAATATCGGGAATATTACACCTGGTCCAG
>JALOPY010000477.1 GCA_025453735.1 bacterium
AAATTTCGCTGCAGATAGCTTGCGCAAACTGATCGAGCTATCCGGCTTCGAGATGAAAAAAAATAACTATTACATCGTCGTGGCGAATTTCAATCCCGCTGAAAGCCCGATTGGCATGTTCCACGGCGATGCGTATTTCCTGGATACACGACTCTATGGACTGCAATCTGATTCGCTGTTTTACCTGTTCATTTCCCGGGATGATACGGCCAGGTCCTACCTTTCGACCGTGATTACCCAGAAAAGCTCCTATTTTGAAGAGAATCTCTTGCGATTCATCTCCCTGTTTCCAATTATTTCTGGACCTGGCATTCAGCTTACTGGCAAGAATCCCACATGGATCGATGTTCGTAAATTTGAGGTTCCCAAGAAATTTCAAAAGTATAGCGACATCTCTATCATCGTTAAAAAAGATTTGTACGATGAAAAATTCCTTGCCCGGGCAAAGTACGACAATTCCTCCCTGGAAAAATGGAGCTACGGAATTGGTACTGCAATCACCACGATCAACGATGTTGACATCATCGTGGATGGCGGCGTCATTCGCGTGCGTCCCAAGCCAAAAGGTGATCTCGCATCATTTGGACTGGTCAATTATCATTTCAAAGCGGTCGATACCAAGGCGAAAACGATGGCGACGTCATTTCATTTGTCCGGCGGTTTGCGCATCTCGACGACGATCGAACCAATGGTAGCAGTTGGATTTGGTCTGCCAGCCGGATTTATCGATGTCCATTTCTTTGCCGGGTATAGCGTGGAATTTGCGCAAACATTGAAGGCTGAATATCAGGTTGGCGATCCAGTCTCCAATAGCGTCGATCCATTCAAATTAAAAATTCGGGGCAAGCCTCGGTTGGGAATCGAGATCAAGTTTCCATAGAATTTTTGAGAAGAAAACTGATAAAACAAAAATCGGCGTGGAAAAAGCTTCGTCACCACGCCGATTTTTATGATTGCTTGCGATCAAGAAAATTTATGCTGATAAATTTTTGAACTTTGCTGTCATGTCTGCTATCACCTGAAATTTCGATTTTACCTTGCTCAATTCTTCCCCACGACGATAAATATCTTTATCCAACCTTCCGGATGGATCCAACTCGCCCAATAAATTCGATTGATTGAGATTCGGATTCTCTTTGGCATAAGGCCAGAGCCGAAACGAGCCGCCCGTGATTTCATCGATCAACAAAACTTTTCCACTCACGATACCATATTCCAATTTAAAATCAATCAACTGAATTTTAAATTGGGCGAAAGCATTTTCCAACAAACTGAATACCTTCTCATTCGTGTCTTTCATCACAGCAAATTCCTGATTTCCCTTATCACGAATGATATGAAAGATAAAAACATTATCCAGCATGGGATCGTGCAGAAAATCGTCTTTATAATGGAATTGCGTAATCAACGGATCGAATCGGGTACCTTCGGCAAGATTGCCCCATTTCAAAATCGAGCCTGTTGCTACGCGACGGGTCACCACTTCGAGATTAATCTTGGTATCTAATTTTTTTACCAGACTGACCTTCTCCTGAGGACTGTCGATATAATGGGTGTCGACTCCCATGCGATTGAGATATTCAAAAATATCGCGATTGGTCTGCCAATCCAACAGCGCCTTGCCTTCGAGAATGTCGTGTTTCACGCCATCGCCAGCCGTAATGTCATCTTTAAAAACCATAAAGACCGTTTTGGGATCATCGGGATTTTCATAAATGATTTTCGTTTTGCCTTCGGCTATTTTTTTTAATTTATTGAAGTCCATTCTTTTCCTCCATAGTTTTGTTTTGCAAAATTGTTTTCCTTCACCCGTAGCCACCGACCACTGACCACTGATCACTGACTACTGCCCCGTCTCTATTTTAAAAAATCTGCAATTAAAAAGCAAGATAAAATTCGATACTGATTAAATTAAAAATTCCTGGCTTTTAAATTTTTCGCTTGACTAATAGGAATTTTTTGATATATTAGAATGAAATTAAAACTGAAGAATCAATTCTCAACATGGACAATCTGCCTTTATTGGTGCCATAAGTGCCTAATAATGGCGAAGCAGATTTGAAATTGGGAATAGAAGCAAGGACATTGAATGAGCGAAAGACATGAAGAATGGCTGAAACAAGCCGATTATGATATGGATACTGCCGAGGCGATGTATGCTAGTGGTCGTTATTTCTATGCGGTTTTCATGTGCCATTTATCCATCGAAAAAGCGCTGAAGGGTCTTCATCATAAGGTCTTGAATGAAGTGCCACCCAAAACGCATAATCTGCTTTATCTATTGAATAAAACTGGCAAGAAACCTGAACAAGAATTAGAAAAATTCATCACGAAGCTGAATACAGCCAGTGTTGCTACTCGTTACCCGGACGAACTGGCAAAAATACAGGCTGCATACACCGAAGGCATCACGAAAGAGATAATCAGGAAAAGCAAGGAAGTATTGAAATGGCTCAAGACGCAGTTTTAAAAATCATCAGGCAATTCAGAAGAGCGTTGGAGTTAAGCAACATTCGCGTCGAGCGGCTTATTCTGTTCGGCTCTCACGCTGTTGGCACAGCCCGAGAGGATAGCGACATTGATGTGGTCGTCATCTCACCAAGCTTCTCTGATAAGAGCTATTGGGAACGAATTGATATTTTAACTGAAGCCATTTACGAAGTTTTCGCTCCAATCGATGCGGCTGCGTTCACACCTGAAGAATGGAAGGCTGAAAAATCTTTAATGGTGGATTATGCCAAGAATGGTTTATTAGTGAACTAAGACGATCCCAATAGTGCCGTTTTATCCAACTCAAGGACGCTGTACTTTTTTTCACCTACCATTTTATTAGATTTCATGATCCGTTGGGATAATTTTCAATAGACACACTTTCTTGCTTCATCCGCATAGGCTTTAATCAATTCAACGTCTGCATCAAAAAAATGATCCGAGGGGCAGAGAATGTAGCCGCCATTTTCTCCCGCAGCCTCAAAGCAGCGGCGCACTTCGGCGCGGGTTTGTTCTGGTGTGCAGCCTTTAAAAAAATGAAACTGATCGAAGCCGCCGATCATGCAGACTTTATCGCCAATACGTTTTTTAGCCTCGGCTAAATCGACGTCAGCGCCCATGGCTGGTGGCGTGAAAGTTTCCATGGCATCGGGCTGCATCGCGGCAATGTCTTCCAAAATCGGCATCATGCCGCCGCAGGTGTGATAGACGATTCGCTGTCCCGCTTCATGGGTCAATCGAATAAGTTCTTTATCATACGGCGCGACAAATTCATTGAACAGCTTCGGTGAAATGACAGTCGTCGAGGCATCGCCGCCGCCAAGCTCTAAAATATCGTATTTCGCTCCCTTCAATGATTTGACAAAAGTGATTTTTCTTTTTTGCAAGATTTTCAAAAATTGATGCACCCATTCCGGATCGTCATACGCTGCCATAATCATTTTTTCTGTGCCATAAAGACAGCAGGCATCCTGCCAGCAGCCGGGTTGACCGTAAATATCGAAGCAGCAGATAGCAGATATGCCCTCGAACCAATCCCCGTTCACCAAATTCAGCAGCGATTTTGTTCAAAGCAGCAACATCGCACAGCGGTTCGGTGGCGAATTCAGCAATGATGTCGATGTCTGATTTTTCTTTGACGAGATGCTCTGATACCCATGTCGTATGGATATTGGATTGGGTGACCATGGATAGCGTTCTTTTTGGCGTAATAAAATCATAGCGAAAAGTTTTGTACTGGGGGTCGGAAATTTCCTCAAATTCAATGCGCCAATTATCGGAACTGATTCTGCGGCTTTCCAGAAATCCGACATCACCCTG
>JALOPY010000478.1 GCA_025453735.1 bacterium
GAACAGCTTGTTACCTCTTTTCCCATGCCGCGCGGCTAATTTCGGTTTTTGAATATATCGTCGGATCAGTTCAGCGAGTTGATGAATATCTTTCAGAGGAAAAGTCATTCCGACATCATATGGCTTCACAACCTCATCAACGTAATCTAATTCTGAAACGATTGCTGGCTTGCCAAGCAGGTAACTTTCAATCAGTACATTGGGCAGTCCTTCCTGAATGGAGGGAATCACCGTAAAATCACAATAGCTCAAAATCCGATGCGCATCTTTCCTGTACCCCAGAAATTTAACGACCTCCGGGAGTTTCAAAGCGTATACTTCTGCTTCCAGTTTTTTGCGCAATGGTCCGTCTCCAATGATCAACACCAATATATTTTCCCGGATCGAATCATCAAGTCTGGCGATCGCCTGGAACAGAAAATGATGTCCTTTGGCCGGTACCAAACTGCCCAGACACCCGATTATTGTTTTTTGAGTTAGATCTAAAAGTTGAAATACCGCATCATTTTGTCCGTTCAGCATTCCGCTCGAATTGAGATTTAGCTTTACGCCATCATAAATAATGTCAATCTCTTCAGCTTGAATATGAAATTTTTCGACTAAATTTTTTTGAACCGCTTTGCTATTTGCAATAATTTTATCACCCAGGTAACGACACCTGATTCTGGGGTTCAGCACAGACCGTGCCGTGTGGATTATTTTATAATCAACGGGAAGAATTTTTCGTAAGAGTTGCACCAATAATGTTGCCCAACGATGATTGGAATGAATTAAATCGGGTTTCTCCCGAATGAGAATTCTTGCCAGGGAAAAAAGTGTGATCGGAAAAAATGCAATACTGGAAATTGGAATCTGGTATGCTTTTACGCCAGGCAATTTTAATCTATCCAGCAGCGCGCTGGAATTACAGACAAAAACAGTACTTCTAAATTCTGATCGAAAATGCTGAATGAGATCGAATACATTCTGCTGCGCCCCTCCCCAGCCGTTCCAGGATTTATGAATGTAGATAATTTTATGCTGATTCAATAAATTTTGTTTCGATCTGGTCATACACTTGATTTCCTTCTTTAGAACTTGTTTCTAAACTTTTCATAACTTTCAATATCTGACTCAATCCATACAGCATCCAGGCTTGCATCCTTAAGAATGGTCCTTTGATCGTGTAAAGAGGAACTTGCTGATAATAAAAATATCCCTCTCTGGATTTAAATTTTTCAATACTCCAGTCGAGTAATTTTAAAGCGAGTGAGAGCTGATTCCTTTGAGTCGAATGAAGTGTGCTGAATAACGAGAGCCCCATTGCAATATCCCGCAGGTCAATTTTTGTCAGCAAAGAATCAGCATTGCTCGGAAAGCCGCTCCTTTTTTTATGAATCGGTTTCCAGGTTGATGTGAAAAATGTTTTTAAATAAAACGCTAATCCTTTGGAGAGAACTGTTTCAAATGAATTATCGCTCGTATAATACTGAAATTTTGCCAATGCTTCTAAAATAAAGGCGGTATGAAAATTATCGACATATCTTGAATCTGGATGGTATAGCCACGATCCATCGCTGTTCTGCGATTTTGCGATATAATTAAAGTTGTTTTTTATGATCCTTAGCAACGACGGTTCTTTTGAAATCCCATAAAACCGTGACAGTGTGCCGCTGATCGCTGCCGGAGCATTCGGGATGAACTGCTCATTATTGGAATGGTAAACAAAAAAACATTCCGTGGCAGATACTTTTCTCAGCGGCAATTCCTCCAAAAAAAATTTGATTCCACTTTCTGCCGCTTCAAAAAACTTCTCATCTTGTGAAGCTTCGTAAGCTGAGATAAATGCTTCGACTGCGAAACAGGTTATCAGGGGCGAAGGAGTATCTGGCGAGGCTTGATAAGTTTTCATGCTCAACTGGTGCAAATTTCCAATACTGAAATGCTTCGATTGGGCGGAGCGATGAGCGATCAGCCATTCCAGAAAAAACAACGCCTTTTCATAATATTTCTGTTCGCTCGTAATTTCATGTAAATTTAAAAATGCCCGGGCAAAAAGCGCTGCCGCTTTGGGATGAAGTTTTTTCTCATTAAAATAACCATGCAAAGCGATCGGAAATAAGCGCAGCAACTGGGTCGTCATCGTTCTCAATCGATGCGATTGCAACCAGCTCAGTTCCGGCAATTCATACGGCTCCCATCCTTTGAAATCATTGCTTTCGAGAAATGCGATGAGCCCGGAAATTGTGGTTTCGATTTTGTCAATTGAATCAGCTATGGTTTGAGAGCTTTTCATAAATATGATTAAATTTATCACAAACAATGTTAATATCAAATTTGGACACCGCTTTCTGGCGGTTCATCGCTCCGAAAGACTTTCTTTTTCTGGGATGTTTGAGTAAATAAAAAATTGCGTCTGCCAATTGATCAGGTTGCCCGGGGGGAATTAAAAGGCAATTTTTGTTATGGCTGATGATCTCTGGAATGCCGCCGGTATTGGTGGCTATCACAGGTAACCCGGCTGCCATCGCCTCGAGCAACGCATACGGCATGCCTTCTTGATAGTATGATGGAAACAAAAAAATATCGCCATTCGATAGAAAATCAATTTTTCTTTGATCTGTCAAATGACCGAGAAACTTGATGAATTCCTCACACCCATTTTCGCAGCATACCAACTTTAATTTCTTAAGATCCGGTCCATCTCCGGCAAAAATAAAATTAATATGATTATGATATTTTGCAACCTGTGAAATCGCTTCGACGACATCAAACGCGCCTTTTTGATATTCAATCTTTGACATATAAAGGATCGAAATTTTGCCATTGTTATTTTGTTTGTGTTTCGGGAACAAACTGGTGTCGATCATATTTGGGATCACGGTGATCTCATTTTCTTCACAAAACGCTGCTATTGATTTTTTTTGGATCTCAGTCAAAACGATAATATGTGATGCCAGCTTGAAAATTAGTTTAATATAAATTGGCAATCGGTTGTTTCTCAAAACGCTGGAGATATTCCCGCCATGAAATTGAATGATCGTGCGACGATTGTGAAATTTGCAAATTATCACCATCATCAATTCGCGAAGTATCGACTTGCGATCAAATGAGGGATTGAAATGAACGATTGCAGGCAAAATCGACCATAGCTTTACGGTAAATCGAAATGGATTTAGCATGAACTTTAAAACAACAATGAAAAAATTATCAGCCGGATGCGCCCCTACTTGAAAATAGTGCAGCTCATAACTTTGAGCTAAGGGAGATGAAAGCATGGTTCTTGCATGATGCGATACACCGCTTTTCAACGATAGTTGGGGTCCGACGATCAATATTTTTTTCATCCTGCGCATGAGTTTTAATTTCGTCCGGGTAATATTTTATTTATAGCTCGGCTGTTTATTTTGTTAGAAATTCGCTTTGCCTGAGAATTTTCATCCATCGATTTATTCGCCTGAACGACCAGCGCCGCTGAAATAAACCAGAATGTAAATGCCAGGATATCATAATACCATGCC
>JALOPY010000023.1 GCA_025453735.1 bacterium
AAGCTCGAGCTTGGCAATCTGTTTGGCAGGGATGCCCTGGGAACGATGGCTATCAGCAATAAAAATCTGGCGCAAGGAATTGCAAAAGCCTTGAATTCAGCGTGAGTAAAAGTTAGTCTCAATTTGTTATGTTTGATTCATCATCGCTGCTATTAAATTCTTGACCGACCCAATCAAATCGCCGTTTTAAAATAAGCAACAATGGATACCCCAGCCCATAACACGCCACCAGCTCACCCAATCCGATCAACATCACAAACAAGAAATACGGTGATAATTGACTGAATCGCCAGAATGAAATCTCCAGCGGAGCAATGAGGAGATGAAGATACGCGCTCACGCCAAATGCATTCCAAAAGACCGGTGGCAATGGCGCCAGAATCGGCTTGTCGAATCGCCGCAGGAAATACGTCGTCCATGCCGCCATCAGCGTAATAAAGCTTCCGCCAAAAATATCAACTGGACCCAGACCTCCATAAATATTGGCAACCATACACCCAATCCACAATCCCCAGATCGCCTGTGGCATCAGGTATGGCAAAACTGTCAACGCCTCTGCTACACGAATTTGCAGCGGACCGAAGCTGATGGGCGCTAAAAAAATCGTCAGTGCGCTATACAAGGCGCCAATGATTGCAACGGAAGTTATGTGTCGTGTCGGCTGTTTCATCAGTATTAAAATAAAAATTGATACTGACAATAGCAAGCGGAAATTACTTTTTTTAGTAAAACCTCACTTACGGATTATTTGGACATACCCTCCGAAGGTTTAAAACCTTCGGAAGGGTAGCTGCCCACCAATAGCTGAGGTTCTGCCAAAACTCAAAAAAAATCCTTGAATTTGTGATTAATATTTTGTATTATTCCCAACATCTATAAAAAAATAGAACTAAAACACAACTGGATCAGAACGGGCAAGTTGTAAAGATAGCAAGCGTACAATATCTGGAACTTTCGGAGGAAACATGGCTCGGAGAATTACTTTCCTGGCAATATTGAATTTGATCGTTATTCTCATCATGGGTTGTGGAGCGAATAAAATGGAAAAAAAATTGAATACATTTCTAGCAACCCATATTGAGCGGGTTGAGCCGTTGATGAAAGCCATGAATACCGCTTACTGGAATGCATCATTGACCGGGAAAAAAGAAGATTTTGATAATTATGCTGACCTGCAACTGAAGCTTCGAACAATTTATGCTGATACCACAGATTTTGCCATATTGAAAAACATCAAAGAATCCGCGCAGGTGAAAGATCCGTTATTAAAGCGCCAGTTGGATTTGCTCTATAATTCATATTTAAGTAATCAAATTGACCAAAATTTGCTCAAACAAATTGTGGAAAAAAGCGCGGAAGTCGAAAACAAGTTCAATATCTTCCGCGGAAAAATTGGGAAACGTGAGGTGACGGATAACGAGATAAAAGAGATTCTGAAAAAAGAAACCGATTCGACCAAACGTCGGGATGCCTGGCTCGCCAGTAAGCAGGTTGGGAAATTAGTGGCGGGCGATTTGATCGAGCTGGTGAAACTCAGAAACCAGGCAGCGCAGCAGCTTGGCTTTGAAAATTTTTATTTGATGTCCCTCAGCCTCAGTGAACAAAATCTCGCTGAGCTAACCCAAATTTTCGATGAATTAGCCGACCTGACAGATGCGCCGTTTATGGCCCTTAAATCCGAGCTGGATAGCATCCTCGCAAACAATTTTGGCGTCGGCGTCGAGGGAATGATGCCCTGGCACTACCACGACCCGTTCTTTCAGGAAGGTCCGATGGTAAGTCAGGTCAACCTGGATCAATATTATGCAAACCAGGATATCAAACAACTGGCTCAAGCTTTCTACAATGGGATCGATCTTGAGGTGGACGACATTCTTGCGCGCAGTGATCTATATGAAAAATCCGGAAAAAATCCCCATGCATTCTGCACCAGCATCGATCGCAAGGAGGATGTGAGAATCCTGGCGAACCTGCAGAATGATGAATATTGGATGGAGACCATACTGCACGAGTTGGGACATGCGGTTTATGATAAATATATCGACAAAGACCTGCCATTTTTGCTGCGTGAGCCGGCCCATCTTTTCACCACGGAAGCGATTGCCATGTATTTCGGTCGTCTCTCACGCAATGCCAACTGGCTGCAGAAAACGATGAGCTTGACAGATGAAGAGCGGGACAGCATCGCCAAAGTTGTCAAAGCAAGTCTTCGGCTGAAGCAATTGATCTTTGCCCGATGGTGCCAGGTGATGTTCCGGTTTGAACAGGCATTGTACAAAAACCCGGATCAGGATTTGAATAGCTTGTGGTGGGACCTGGCAGAAACATATCAATTCATCAAACGTCCCGAGGGACGAAATGAGCCGGATTGGGCAGCCAAGATTCATTTTACCCTGGCGCCGGTTTATTATCATAATTATATGCTGGGTGAGTTGCTCGCATCTCAGTTCCAGGCATTTACCACTAAAAACATTTTAAACCTCGCGACCGATGACACCGTTTCGTATGTTGGCAAGAAGGAAATCGGCAGCTATTTTAAAACAAAAATATTTGCAGCCGGATCAGAGCTTCCCTGGAGCGAAATGATAAAAGGCGCGACTGGAGAATATCTATCACCCAAATATTTTGTGGATCAATTTGTGAAATAACCAAACCCAAATTGGGACAAATGAATGGCTGGTTACGTTAAATTATTCATCTTTGCCGCTCTCATTGGTATGCTTTTTTGCTCGAAGCAGGAAGAAGAAACCGTGCAACGAAAAGATGAATTAGCTTTTGAGGTTGATACAGCAAAATTAGAATTATCCACGCGGCTGATGGATTGGGGCATCGAGTTCAATTCACCAAAGGATTGGAAGCCTATCGACGAAAAAATATTTAATCAGATCAGCGACAAAGCTGCCACCGTAAATTTAAGTGACAGCACATTTTCATTTCACCCGATTGCAATTTTCTTCGATCAAAACGATAAGAGTACGTTGTTCATCTCCGCTGTTTCTGGTGTGGATGATACCAGCTCGTTTGCACAATACAAAAATCTCATTCAGGAAAGATTGTTTCCTCGCAAAGCCGGAGATTTTCTCAAAGACCAGATATCCTTTTCCCAATTTTTGATTCAGGATGAATTACGTGTCAATTTTAAGCTTTTATTTCAAAACAAAAAGCATCAATTGATCCAGTTTGATTATATCATTCCAATTAACAGTTACGTTTCAGAACTAAAGGCCATTGAAGCATCAATTGGTTCAATCCACTTAATTAACCTTGAATTATCCTTTAAAGAGGAGGCTGTTATGAAAAAAAACCTCATTTCAATTATCGCGGTTGCTATTATTTTGTGTTTCTTAGCTGGATGCGCGGCTCACATTCATAAAGTGGGACAGGGCGCCCAAGGCGCTCAAAAAGCCGAACAGCGTCAGTGGTATGTCCTCTGGGGATTGGTTCCTATCAACGAAGTAAACACCAATCAGATGGCTGAAGGAGCGACTGATTACACCATTAAAACAGAGCAATCGGCTTTAGACGTCATTATCAATATCTTCACTGCTAATATTAGCGTTGTGTCCCGAACAGTTACCGTTTCAAAGTGAGTTTTGGAATACGATTTTCAAAACCTTTGCAGATCAATGGCCTTTAGCTCGTTTTTTAATTCGTATAAATCACTGTATGGTCTTTCAGGAAAGGAAGGTGAGAAGAAAAATTATTCGTTAAGCAGCACCAAATTTTAGTTACGTTTCAACGGCACTCATCATCTGCTCCACCTCAAGAGCAGCCTATTGGATCATAACGAAACCGAAACCAAACAAATTACAAGGAGTGCATCATTATGATATTTTCATTAGAAAGCACATTCAGTCGTGCTATTTTTCTTGTCGTTGCAATTGCAATCACGATCATATTTTCTTTCTTAGCTTTCATCCATTCATCAGATCTAAAGCAGAACGCAATTGTAATCTATCTCATTGTGATGGAAGTCCTGGTCGTAGCTACGTTCTTTATTTATCGCAATTCAACGACGCCAAAAATAATTGCAGTGAAAAGGCTTAAAAATCCGCGGCTTCAGGAAAATTCCTTTGCCCTTGCCAGGCTGCTATTAAAGGAATATGATTACATCCGCGAGACCGCCGCCCAAATCAAGAGCGACCGGCATGCAACTGTAAATTATTTTCTAATTATTTCCGGCATTTTCTTATTCATCATTGGCAGTCAATTTTTAGCTCGCACTGACGACTTAGTGTCGCAATTGATCAACGCGAAGACTGCCGCTTCAATGCTCATCATCGCATCGATTGCTATCAACATCATCGGATGGATTTATTTTATGCACCTCATCCGCTTGCGACAGGCGTGGTGCGATAGCGCCGCTGCAATGAACCAGATTAAGGACTTTTATATTGGAAACGGTCGCGTTCCAGATGAGCTGGCAAAGAGCGCGTTTTTATGGGATAATAAGGTGACGCCCAAACCGGGCAAAAAAAGCAATGTTTCCTATTATTCTGCCATGCTGATCAGCTTCATCTCAGCTATTTTTCTTCTGTTTGCAAGCTGGTTGCTTTCGCCGGATGCAAAGGCTGGTTCGATTCACCTGTTTTCCTGGCTTATTGCGCTGTATCATTTTGTCTTCCAGATGACCTGCTATTCTTTATTCCTGGATTACAAAGCACGTCATTAATCCGGAAGCAGGAATATTGTTGATTATGCTTCTTTTCAGAAAACAGGATTTTTAAAAAATGACCAGTTGTTGATGAATTAATTCTTTTGATAATTCCTTTCGCAACTGGTCATTTCACATTAGATACCAGCACAGCGAAGCTGCAAAAAGCACTCAACATCAAGCCACGAAGCAAACACGAAGAACACGAAGAAAATTTTTTTTAAAATTTTTCTTTGTGCCCTTTTTGATTTCTGAGTGGCTCTGTGTTCGAAGATTTTTTTGCAAAAAACAACGAAGACTTAATTGATAATACAATAACTCTTATACTTCTGTTTTTTAAAATTCCATTTGGGAGTGACAGTTTGATGCAACAGATAAAACATGCAAACGCAATACGAGGGTCTATCACGGTTCCTGGGGATAAATCCATTTCACACCGCGCCCTGCTATTTGCAGCGATTGCAGAGGGGAAGACGATCATTCATAATTTATCTTCTTCCGCGGATGTGATGAGCACATTGCATTGCATCAGGCAATTAAACATTGACGCCATTGTAAAGAACAGCGAGATTGAAATCGAGGGAACAGGAAAATTCGGATTCAAAGCGTCACGTCATCCATTGGACTGTGGCAATTCGGGAACGACGATCCGTTTGCTGTCAGGAATTTTGGCTGCACAACCATTTACAACATCGACACTGGTCGGCGATGAGTCTCTAAGCAAGCGCCCCATGAAGCGGGTGATCGAGCCACTGACGAAAATGGGCGCTCATATTTCAAGTGAACCAGGAGGCTTTCCTCCCCTGGTAATTCATGGGCAGCCGCTTACGCCGATAAGCTACCAGATGCCCATCGCCAGCGCCCAGGTCAAATCGTGCGTGCTGTTAGCTGGTCTCTATGCAACGGGAACGACAACGGTAATTGAACCCTATCCATCTCGCGATCACACGGAACGAATGCTGCGAGATTTTGGTTTAAACGTAACAACCATCAATACATCGGTTTCTATTGAGGGGCCAGCAAAGCTATTCGGAAGTGAAGTTGTTGTGCCTGGCGATATTTCTTCAGCAGCATTTTTTATTGCAGCTGCTTTGATGGTTCCGGATTCGGAGGTGACGATTAAAAACGTTTGTCTCAATCCCACCAGAACCGGCTTGCTTGACGTGCTCCAGCGCATGGGAGGGAACATCTCAATTCGGGAATATGAGACAAAAAGTTCTGAGCCAATTGGGGAAATTCGCGTCACCACATCACAATTATCAGGTGTGGAAATTTCGCCGGATATGATCCCAAAACTGATCGATGAAATTCCAATTCTGGCAGTTCTGGCGACCCAGGCACAAGGGAAAACAATACTCTCCGGCGCTCAGGAGCTTCGGGTGAAAGAATCAGATCGGCTTCGCTCGATTGTCACGAACCTGGCTGCCATGGGAATCGAAATCGAGGAGCTGGAAGATGGTTTCATCATTGAAGGTCCGCAAAAATTGACCGGCGCCAGCGTTGATAGTTTTGGCGACCATCGCATCGCCATGGCGTTCTCAATCGCTGGTCTGATTTCAAAGGGAACAACTCACATCAAAGATGTGGATTGTGTGCGGATTTCAATGCCGAATTTTTATGAAACATTGGCAAAAATTTTAATTTCATAGCGCAGCGAAGCTGCAAAATGTTGCTCAAAACAAAGTCATAAAGCGGCCACGAAGCCTACGAAGATAAAAAATAATAATAATTTTAATCTTCTTTTGTGTTCTTGGTAGCATCCTGGCGTCTTTGTGTTTAAAGTTTTTTTTCCAAAAAAACAAAGACTTTAGTGTAATATTATAATTGCATGAAAAAATTTTATGTCATTGGAGACCCCATTGATCACTCGCTGTCGCCGTTGCTGCATCGTTTCTTTCTGGAACGATTTAACATTGCTGGCGAGTATCAAGCGAAAAAAGTGCCTGTTGATGAGCTAAGCTCCGCAATTGATTTTTTTATTCAAAATAACACCAGCGGGATAAATATCACAACCCCGCTAAAAGAAAAAATCGTCGCGCTCACTGATGAGCTAACGCCGGAGGCTGAAATAATTGGCAGCGTGAACACGATTAAATTTTTCGACGGAAAAATTATCGGGCATAACACCGACGCCATTGGCTTTCAACAGAGTTTACTGAAATCTGGTTATGTGCTGAAAGATAAACAGGCGATTATTTTTGGAGCAGGCGGAGCTGCACGAGCCATCGCGGTCGGTTTGATTCGAGCGCAGTGCCAAAAAATTTCAATTATCAACCGCAATTTTGATAAAGCAATCGCGCTGGCAAATTGGGTAACCAATCGTTTTCCGAAAGCGCATGTCGAAGCATTACGAAACGAAGTTCACATTGTAGAAGCTGCCCTGCAAAATTGTCACTTAATCGTGAATACCACGATAGTCGGTATGGGGAGCCTGGCTGATCGATCGGTATTGCCATCAGCAGAATTGTTACATGACAACATGCTTGTCTATGATTTGATTTACCGACCGTATCGAACCACACTGATTCGACAGGCTGAGGAAAAAAATATCGTCTGGCAAAACGGCATTGACATGCTCATTTGCCAGGGATTTGAGTCATTAAAATTTTGGATCGATCGGGAGTTAACGCTGGATCACACGCTCTATGTGGAGTTAAGAAATATGCTAAGGAGGGAAGTATGTCGGGAATAAGCTGGAAGACTGCGGGGGAATCGCACGGAAGAGGGCTCATCGGAATTATCGAGGGAATACCCGCAGGCTTGACAATTTCAGAACAATCGATTCAACACGAGCTGAAACGACGTCAGAAAGGTTATGGTCGCAGCGAGAGAATGAAAATTGAGAAAGACCATGCTGAATTTATATCCGGAATTCGTTTTGGCCAAACCATCGGAAGTCCAATTTGTTTGTATATCGAAAACAAAGACTGGGTCAATTGGTCCGAGGAGATGGCGACGTTCGGCTCACCCCCGGCTGACCTGGAAAAAGTGACCGTACCGCGCCCGGGTCACGCCGACTTAGCGGGCAGCTTGAAATATCATCACCTGGATATTCGAAACGTGATCGAACGCGCAAGCGCTCGTGAAACTGCTGCGCGAGTTGCGGTGGGAGCCGTGGCAAAACAACTTCTGGAATTTTTCAACCTTCGGATTTTCAGCGAAGTTATTCAAATTGGGAAAATAAGGCATACGAATCCAGTATGGAAAAACCTGCAATCAATTTCGGAAAATGATCTCGGAACCGCAATCAATCAAATTGAAAAATCTGTTGTGCACTGCAGCGATGAAGCTGTGGCAAATCGTATGATCGAAGCGATCGATACGGCAAGGGAGCGAGGCGATTCTTTAGGTGGACGGGTGACCGTCATTGCGCTGCATGCTCCAATTGGATTGGGCAGCTATTCGCAGTGGGACCTGCGGTTAGACGGATTATTCGCTCAAACGCTGATGAGTATTCCGGCAATCAAAGCAGTCGAGATCGGGATGGGAAGCGAGCTGGCAGATCATTATGGCTCTGAAGTGCATGATGAAATTTTCTGGGACAAACAAACGACAAAGTATTTTCGCAAAACGAACCATGCCGGCGGAATCGAAGGCGGAGTGAGCAACGGCGAGCCGATCATTATCACTTCGACAATGAAACCGATCCCGACGCTCATGCATCCGCTTAGCTCTGTAAATATTGAACAAAAGACACCGGAAAAACGATACAAAAAACGAAGCGATATTTGTTCGGTGCCGTCGGCTGCAATTATCGCTGAAGCTTCGGTGGCGCTGGTATTGGCTGATCAGTTGTGCAAAAAGTTTGGCGGCGATTCCATTGGCGAAATGAAGGATAATATGGAAAATGTGCTTTACGATCGACAGTTGGACATCCTTCAAACTTTCAGTCTTGGCGATTGGCGATTGGGATTAACGGATTAAGTATTGTGTTTTATGATACCCTTTTTGGATAAGAAACAGATTTACTTGATCGGCTTCATGGGAGCGGGAAAAACGACCGTCGGCAAACTGCTGGCAGAAAAGTTAAACCAGCCCTTTGTTGACATCGACGATGTTATCGAAAAAAAAGCTGATCTCACAATTCCAATAATGTTTGAAAAATTTGGCGAGAACTATTTTCGAAAATTGGAAACGGATGCGCTTCAGCGCATTGCTAGCGACCGGGGCAATGTCATCGCAACTGGCGGTGGCATAATTTTGAATGCTGAAAATCGGCGAATAATGAAGAGTACGGGGATCACGATCTTTTTGAAATGGCACTCCGCCGTCCTTTTTCAACGCATAAAAAATAGTACGCATCGACCGCTATTAAAAAGTATAAATGAATCACAGCTTGTTCACCAAATTGAAACGATGCTGAATCAGCGGCAGCCATTTTATGAACAAGCTGATATTATTATCGACGCGAACGAAAGCACATCGCCGGATGCAATAGTGGAATTGATAATTCAGCAATTAATGTCAAGAAATCAGATGGATAAAGAACCGTAATATGCGAATATTAAATGTCAATCTGGGGAATCGAACGTACCCAATATTTATTGAAGCCGATGGCTTCGAAAAGGCTGCAAAAAAGATACTGCGCCAATGCGACTCGAAAACATACATCATCATCTCCGATGAAAATGTGGCATCGCATTACTATGAAAAGCTAACATCTTTTCTGGAGCAGGGTGAGGCAAAATGCTATTTATATAAAATTACCCCGGGAGAAGAATCGAAATCATTGACCACGGCGGAGCAAATCTACACCTGGATGTTAGCCAATCGATTTCATCGCGATGATTTGATCATCGCCCTGGGCGGCGGTGTTGTCGGCGATCTGGCTGGATTTATCGCGGCAACGTATCTTCGGGGCATTCGTTGGGTGCAAATTCCAACAACGCTCATGGCTCAGGTGGATAGCAGCGTCGGCGGAAAAGTCGGAGTGAATCATCCCCTGGCGAAAAATAGCATCGGCGCTTTTTACCAGCCGCAGTTAGTCTGGATCGATCCATCGACGCTGAAAACGTTGCCCTGTCGCGAAATTTATAATGGGTTGGCTGAAGTGATCAAATATGGACTCATTCTCGATCCGGAATTTTTTGAATTTTTGGAGATTAATTTTGATAAAATTGTATCTCTGCAAGATTCAGAATTATTGAATCAGATTATCAAAACGTGCTGTCGTCTGAAATCGATGGTCGTTGAAAAAGATGAACGTGAAACAGATTATCGCCGGATTTTAAATTTCGGTCATACAATTGGTCATGCCCTGGAAAATATTACTGACTATCGCTATTTCAGGCATGGCGAAGCGGTTGCCTGGGGAATGCTGGCAGCAGCGGCAATATCGCAAAAAAGTTTATCCCTGCCCAGCGACCAATTCATCCGCATCGAGAGCATGATGCTTCTCCTCGAAAAGCCGGCTCTGCCAATCGATTTTGCTGCGGATCAAATCGTGCAGGCAATTCAATCCGATAAAAAAATGACTTCGGAGGGATTAAAATTTGTGCTATTAGAAAGCATTGGGAATAGTCGGGTGGAATTCGTGAATCGAGAATTAATTGAATTTGGAGTGAATTATTTATTAACCATAAATAAAAAAGGGAGAACATGACAAACATACTTATCATCCACGGACCAAACCTGAACCTTTTGGGCGAACGTGAGCCAGAGGTTTATGGTTCGACAACCATTTTCCAATTAAACCAGATGCTCGCCCAGAAAGCACGGGAATTGGGTGTCGAAGCAAGATTTTTCCAGAATAACAGCGAAGGAAAAATTATTGATTTTATCCACAAATACCGGATCTGGGCACATGGCATCATCATCAATCCTGGCGCGCTCACGCATTACAGCTACAGCTTGCGCGATGCGATTGTAGCCGTTTCTAAACCAGCCATCGAAGTGCATCTTTCCGACATTCATAAGCGTGAACCGTTTCGAAAGATTTCGGTGATCAAAGAAGTCTGCATCGATCAAATCGTTGGATTGGGAATTCAAAGCTATTTCAAAGGATTGGAAAAATTGGTCATGCATCTCAGGGGGACAGCTTCGCATGACAAATTATGAAATCTGCTTCCAGGGCGAGCATTATGCTTTTAGCGAAATTGCGGCAAAAAAATTCCTGGGCGAATCAGCCGTCTGTCATCCCCGGGAAAGTTTTGAACAGGTCTTTCAATCGGTCCGAAAGAAGAAGCCATTATTGGGAATCGTCCCGATAGAAAACACGCTCTCCGGCAGCATTCATCAAAATTACGATCTGCTGCTGGAGAATAGTGTCGGAATCGTCGGTGAGGTCAATTTGCGGATTGAATTAAATTTGATCGCTCCCAGTGGTGTTGAATTATCGGAAATTAAAACTGTTTATTCCCATCCAGCAGCCATTGGACAATGCCGCAATTTTTGGAAGAGCCATCCGAATATTGAGATCATGCCAACTTACGATACGGCTGGCAGCGTAAAAATCATCGCTGAACAGGGCTTCACCGAAGCCGCAGCTATTGCCAGTCGCCAGGCGGCTGAAGATTATAAAATGAATATTTTGTTGCGCGAGATTGAAGATTATCCGGAAAATTATACCCGATTTCTGATTATCTCAACCGAAAATATTAATTTTGGAATCCCTAACAAAACTTCAATCGTCTTTGCGACAAAGCATATTCCGGGCGCGCTCTTTAAAAGCTTGAGTGTATTTTTTCTTCGGGATTTAAATTTATTGAAAATCGAATCCCGCCCGCTGCGGGGCAAGCCCTGGCAGTATATTTTTTACCTTGATATTGAAGGATCGATGAAAGAACAAACGTGCCAGAATGCATTGCGACACCTGGAAGAAATTGCGGGATTTATCAAGGTATTGGGATCGTATCCGGCGGCGAAATAATACATGTCGAAGTGCGGTGCTTTTACGCATCGCAGCAGTCCATAAGAGGACTGCACTCCATATCCGTCAGGCAAAGAGAAAATATGATCGATCGTCGTTAACAATTCTCAATTAACAATTCACCATTGACAATTAATTGCGAAGCATCTCATCGTTAAATAAAATAATTGTGAATTGATAATGGGCAATAGTGAATCATGCCAGAGGCAGATGCGCAAGGCGCATTGTCAATGAAACCAAACATCTCAACTCGTTGGCCTGACGGCTATGGACTACACTCCAGTTCGCAATATCAATTACAATTTTACACAAACAGAAAGCCCATCTCGCAACGGCACAATCATCGTCACAATAT
>JALOPY010000024.1 GCA_025453735.1 bacterium
AACGCAAATTTTGAAATTTCGATGCAGTGAAAAAGTATTCGGATGACTTCAAAAGAAGTGCGCAAGTTTTTTTTCGCATCTGTGTTTAATTGATTGCAGGAGGCAATAAAAATATGAACTGTGGGGAAATCAAGCAAAAATTATCCGCGTTTCAGGATAAGCAATTGCCAGAAGATGAGAGCCGAATAATCCAAAATCACCTCAGCTTTTGCGAATCCTGTTCCAGCGAATTGCAAGAGTTGGATGATGTCTATGGCTTGCTGTCCAATGTAGAGACTATCGAAGCAGCGCCCTATTTCTGGACAAAATTATCGCGGCGGATCAAACAGAGCGCGGCGAAAAAATCTGTCTGGGAATCGATTGTGACGCCAGCCCCAAAATTTGCGATTCCAATCGCCGCGACATTGGTGTTCATTTTTGCGCTCCTTGTTGGAATTTACCTGGGCACAAATATTTACAATCATTCGGCTGTAACAGCTTCCGCAATTACCGACCAGGAGCTCGATCAGGTTTATTCATTGAGCTCCTTTGAAGATTTTCCACAGGAGTCCGTGGCAAACGCGTATGTCTCATTATTAACTGATATCAATCATGTACAGGGTGATAAGAATGAGTAAGAAAACATTAGGCTGGCTGTTGGTTTTTTCGGTCATATTAAATATTTCGACAGTCGTTACGTTCAGCTATTTCCGATGGGTGAAGACCAATAAAGCGAGATCCTTTTCCCACGGACGAGATCATCGCGATTATTTCAACCAGCAACTGGGACTGACGAAGGCACAAGCCGACAGCATGGAAATTTTGCGGTCAAAATTCTGGCAGGAGATCAAACCGCTTCGAATGCAGTTGGATCAAGCCCGACAGGAGCTGTTCGAAATTTTGAAACAGGATACGCTGGATGATCAGAAAATAAATGTGAAAATCGATGAGATTTCAGAAATTCAAAAACTGATGCAGCGAAAAACGATTGAAAATTTTTTGCAGCATCAATCGATTCTCGCACCAGAGCAAAATAAAAAATTCATAGAAATTATGTCCAGTCGTCTTTTTTTCGGCGAGCCTGGCAGAGGGCGTTCGGAAAAATTTCGGGAGGACCGGTATAAACGAGAAAAAACCGATACATTAAAACTAAATGAGGAAAGACCAAGATGAAACGAATTTTAACTATTGCAATGGCTTGTATTCTCGTCTCGGCGCTTTTGATCCCGGCAATTTCAGCCCAACCGCGACATGGAGTGCTAACCGGAGTCCATCAGCCGGGAATGCAAGGCTGGTGCAAAGGCATGGATTTATCAGATGAACAACAATCGAAAATGACTGATTTGAGATTGAAGCTTCAAAAAGAGCTGCTGCCGTTGCGCACTGAGCTGCAGGGCAAGGTGGCGGAAATCCATCTTATGAAAACCGAGAGCAATCCAAGCCTCAACAAAATCGATAAATTAATCGATGAAGCCCAGGAGCTTCGCGCCAAAATGGCGAAAGCCCGGGTGCGGCATCAATTGGAAGTGCGAAAATTATTAACCACGGAGCAACAGAAAATTTTCGATAGCCGAATGCTGCAAATGCCTGAACGAAAATGGAAAGGGCGGGGAATGCAGGGACCGCGGTTCGATCGGGAGCTGTAATTTCGATTATTCTGTTTTTTGCATTATAAAAACGAAACCCTTTCAAAGGTTAGAAACCTTTGAAAGGGTTTTTATGTTAGTGAATTGCATAAAGGCAATTTACTCCCAGAAGAGCTATTTCATCGGCTCGATGTTGGGGTGGATGGTCACTTCGATCCGTCGGTTTTTGGCTCGCCCCTCTTTGGTCTCGTTGTTGGCGATTGGCTTACTCTCTCCATAACCCACGGCAGTTAATCGCGACGCGGGAACTCCCATATTAGCGAGAATGTATTGGCTCACCGCATCGGCGCGTTGTTGGGATAGCTCTAAATTCTTCTCATCGCTGCCATGCGAATCAGTGTGCCCTTCGATCGTCATGGTGCATTGCGGGAACAGGTTGATGGCTTGCTGAACTTTAGTCAATAGTCCAAAATTTTCCGCCTCGATGGTCGCTTTTCCAACCGGGAATGTCAATCCCACCAATCGGACGATGACATCGTTTTCTTTCCGGAGGACGATGGCTTCTTCGCGATCGAATATTTTTTCGACTGCGGCGAATTGTTCCCGAACCTTTTGTTGTGATTCCATTTGTTTTGCCAGGGCTGATTTTTCTTGTTCCACGCCGCCCAGTTTTTCCTGCAATTCCGCGATCCGAGCATTGAGCATCTCGAGTTGTTGCTCCCGTTCGGCTAAATTTTGTGTCAGTTTTTCGTTACTGTTTTGCAGCTTCTGAATCTGGTTGGTGATCTCTATTGTGGTCTTATCGAAACCAGATTCAAATGACCCGACGATATCCATGGTGGCGGCGATCTGGCTCAACGGTTTTTCAGTGGACAGCAGGTAATCCTCCATTTTTTCTTTGTTGTCTCTTAAATCCCGGATAACCTGAGACAGGTAGAGTGCATGTTGTGCTTCGTATTTTGCCTGTCTTGCCAATGTGCGGGCGACATCGGTGTCATACCGATTTTCATTGAGCTCTTTTTCGGCACCGGCAATTAGGTCTTGAGCTTGTTTCAATGTAGTGGGGGCAAATTTTTTCACATCTTGCTCGTCTGCCTTTTTCAGCAGCGCCCAGGTGTCATTGAAATAATTTGCTTTAATGGCTTCAAGCTCAGCGTTTCGGAAAAGTGTCTCTGCCTCAACCGATCGTTTCCTGGCATCATTCACGTCGCCGCCTTCCAACTCGCGGGCAGCTTCATTAAATTTTGATTCCGCTTCGCTCCACGTTTTGGAAGAAAATTCGGGAGCGCCAGCCTGTTCCGCATCGGCTCTCGCTTTAATTGAATTTGCCAGAGTCACTTCGGCTAATTTTGTCGCTTCAATTGCTTTGCTGAAATAAGCCACACTGGCGCGAAGCTTCTTTCGAATCTCTTCCAGGTTCTTTCCTTTTTGAAAATCCTTGTCAGCATCCTGATAGAACTTCATTGCCTCGTTAAAATTTAGTGGAGAAAGCAGGTCCGCTCTGACTTGTTTGGCTTGCTGCAAATATTTATCAGCTTCTTTGAATAGAGACGATTTAACATCCTGTTGCTCTGCTGCAAGAGACGTCATGGGTGCGATAATCCAGGGATTCAATAACAAGCACGTCAGAAACAAACTCAGGATAAAAACAATGACTTGAAACTGGCGCCTTTTTTTTTGTGGAATCATAATTTCCTCCTATTCGTGATGCATACTGATTCGATCGCTCCAGGCGATGGAATCAGTATGAAGGTTTAAACCTTAACAAGTATAGCTGTTATGTTTAATTGTTCAGTACTTTATCTTTTTCAAGCAATTGCTTGATTTTCTTTACTTCATTCAAAGATAGCGCCCGATTCGCCAGGGCGTTTGCCTCATGCATCGAAATTGAGCGAATGATTTTTTTCACCTGTGGGATAAAGAATGAGCTCATGCTGAGATGCGTGTATCCTAATCCCAGTAGAAGCTTTGAATAACGAATGTCGCCTGCCATTTCACCGCAGATGCTGACTTCTTTTCCCGCTCTTCGGGCGGCATCTGCAATATGTTTCAATAAAAACAAGATCGATGGATGCAGCGCTTCATAGAACTGACTGACCTGGGCATTGCCACGATCAACCGCCAGGGTGTACTGAATGAGATCGTTAGTTCCGACACTGAGAAAATCCACTTCTTTTAAAATTGCTTCTGCTGCCAGCGCCGCGGATGGTATTTCGATCATGGCGCCGAGCAGAAAGTCTTGTTTAAATGGGATATTTTGTTCTGATAGCTCGTTCATCGATTGGAGCAGCAGTCGTTTCACCTGTTTAATTTCCTCAATGCTGGCGATCATTGGCAGCAAAATTTTAGCATTGCCAAACTCGCTGGCGCGCAAAATCGCGCGGAGCTGTTGTTTGAAAATTTCAGGATATTTTAGCGACAATCGAATCGCTCGTAAACCGAGATAGGGATTGCGCTCAGGAAGCGGATGATTGTTGTTATAATAAGAAGTGAATTTGTCGCCTCCCAGGTCCATCGTGCGGATTGTCACTGGAAAAGGAGCCATCTTTTCAACAATTGTGCGGTAATGTTGAAATTGCTCATCTTCATCCGGGTATTCATTTCGATCCAGGAAATGAATTTCGGTTCGATATAAGCCGATCCCTTCGGCTTGAAATACCTGTGCCAATTCGACATCTTCTTCAGTTCGGATATTGGCGAATAAGTGAATTTCCCACCCGTCGCTGGTAACCGAAGGCAAGCCAATAACTTTCTTTTCCTGGCGTTTTTTCTCAGCCTGCGCTTTCGCGGAGATTCTGTATTTTTGAATTTGCCGATGCGATGGATTGATAATAACCTCGCCAGTGTAGCCATTCATAAATACTGGCGTCGATAATTCGATATGACGGGAGAGATTGGGAATGCCGCTGATCAGCGGGATTCCCAGCGATCGGGCTAAAATCGCGGCATGGGACGTGGGTCCGCCTTTTTCTGTGATCAATCCTTTGATCTGCGTAGTATTGAATCCAACAGCCTGGGACGGCGTGATTTCAGGAGAAACAATAATTAAATGTTTTTCTTCACCGATGAGACATTTCTGGGAATAGCCGATTAAATTACCCAGGATTCTGCTGCCGACATCGCGAACGTCCTGGATTCGTTCTTTGAGATAGCTATCCTGTGTCGATTTGAAAACTGCAACGGATTCCTCAATCACTTCTTCAACCGCGGCTTCGATGTTGATCTGCGCTTCGAGAAGCTTCTTTTGAATTTGCGCAATGAAAACCGGGTCTTTCAAAAAAAGCAGGTGAGCGTCAAAGATGGCAGCTTCTTTTGCGCTTAAGCGACTTTTAATTCTATCCCTCAAGCTTTCGATTTGCTCTCGTGACGAATCGATTGCCTGGGTGAGACGGGCAAGCTCTTGAGTCACCTGCGCGACCTTGATTTTGCGACGCGTAATTTTTGGGGGGCTTCCCATGATGCATGCCTTTCCCCAGGCGATCCCAGGAGAAACCGCAATCCCGTGGAATTTTGAATGTTTTTCAACCATATAAATATCCTAAACAATGCAGTGCAAGAGGTGCAGATTGTTTGATGAACGCTAATTTGTTTGTGTTTGAAAATGATTACAGCTTTAGCAGATCATTTTTTTGATGAATATAACAAAAAATAGCTTGCAAGTCAAGCGAAAGAAAATTTGTCATGTAAAACCTCAGTCTCGGGTGTATAAACCTGGTTTCTGGCAGAAACCAGGTTTATTTCCCACCTGTAAGTGAGCTTTTACTTTGTCATGGAAATCTTTAATTACATTCTAGAAGTTAAATAAGTTGTTTAGAAAAATTTGACCGGGTCGGAATTTAAAGAGACTAAAAAAAAACCTTCGAGACCAACCATAATCCCGAAGGTTTTAGATTTTTTGCAGCAGAAGCTGGAGCAATTAGAAACTACGACTCAAAAAAATGCCGGTAATTCTTTGGCCAATTTCATGGGCGCCAGATGGATTGCTCTGGTTGGTCGTCGCAGGATATTCGTAGTGTTTTTTGTCGAGCAAGTTAAACACAGCAAGTGCAATTTCAGCCGAGCCATTAAGGAACCGATAACCCAATCGGATATTTATTAATGTATAAGGATCGACCTTCCCAAACGCCCAGGTTTCATTTTTTTCAGTTTCACTCACATAATGGGCCATGAGATTCGCTGAAAGTCCATTTGTAAAAGCGAAACGGAGATAGCCATTGACTTTATGACGGGGCGAAAATTTTACCTCAGTGCCTTTTTCATTTTCTGGGGTCGCTGGATCATCCTCTTCCCAGGTAAGGTCCTGATAAGAATAATTTATTGATCCGCTTAGCCATTTCGCGGGAAGGAAATCCAAGCCGACTTCGCCACCAATCGCATTTGATTTTCCGGCGTTGGTGTAGGATTTTTCAGTCGGAACGATGACACTTCCGGCAGGGTAGCCGAGGAGCTGGCTGACGTCCTGAATTTTGATTGTTTTGAATGAGATAAAGTCCCACAAATTATTATAGAATAAATCGACCTTTGCTCGCAGCCTCGGACCAAGCGCTGCCTGGTAGCCAATTTCATACGAGGTAATTTTTTCGGGCAGCAATTCCGGATTTCCGCGGGCTTTCACAACAAACGTGTTCGCGGGAATTTGGGGGGAAATTAATTTGCTGATATCGCTATTTTCATACAGATAAGATTCGATGAACGATGGACTTCGGAATGCTGTGCCATACGAAAGACGAAAATGATGTCCCTTCATAGGTGCAAACATGACATTTGCCCGAGGCGAAATCTGTCGTTCCACCAGGGGATGCTTGTCAATTCGAAGTCCAAAAGTGACGGCAAATTTTTCTGATGGCTTGAATTCATCTTGCAAATAAGCGGCAATGAGCTTCTGCCGATGATCTTTATCAATGAGATTGCTTTCGACGACATTGAGTCGATAGTTCCCTCCAACAATGATGGAATTCTTATCGCCCATGTTGAAAAGATACTGAGATTCAATATCATACGTGTTGCCGATAAAAAAATAGGCTTTAAAGCCGGGATCTTGAATAGCATCTCCCCGGGAACGCGTCCAGAAGACGCGCGTAACAAATCCTGATAAATTGAGATCTGCTTTGGCATGTTTCATTGTCTGAGTTCGGATCATCTTGCCAATCCCCGATAGTGTTTCTCCACTCCCTCTATTAATTCCGGCTTCAAAAGATATTTTTGAAGCTTCGCCCAGTTTGACATTGATGATCGCCTGTCCCTTTTTAACATCGCGACTGACCTGATCTTCATCATTCCAGTGGCTTGTTTCATCAATTCCTGCAGTTGCCTTGTAATTTATTTTTTCATTGCCCCCGGCATGAATGACTGAGCCAAGATAGGAGTTAATCGTCCCGCCTGTCACAGAAACATGAGTCCCTTTCACTTCTTCAGCAGACTTTGTGATGATATTGATGACGCCGCTGAATGCATTTGCGCCATAAAGCGCGGAACCGGGACCTCGAATAATTTCAATTTTTTTGATGTCTTCTAAAACAATGGGAAATGAATCCCAGAGAATAATTCCATAAAAATCCCAGTAAACATGCCTGCCATCGATCAACACCAGCATTTTATTTGACATCTCTTTGTTGTAGCCGCGTGAATTGACAACCAGGTCCGAAGCAGTGATCTGCATGACATCCATGCCAGGAACCATTCTTAATAAATCCGGAATGGTAATGGCTCCTGAAACATTTATTTCTTCTTCAGTGATAACGCTGATTGCCGCTGGAGCTTCACTGATGCTTTGCACCCTTCTGGCAGCAGAAACAACAGTCATTTCACCAAAAGTAAATTCGGGTTCGCTTAATTCAGTCGGCAATAAATTTGTCGTTGCGCCAGGGGTGGTCGAACTCAGCGACTCATTTCGATCTGGTAGAATATTTTCATTGACGAGCACATCGGCTGGAACATAATTGTGCTCGCTGCCTTCTACAATTTCTATTGTTTTGTTGTCTATCAAGAAATTTTTCGCATTACAATCTGCGATGATGACGCGGGATAGCATTGGCTTTGCTGCATTCGCTGAAATCACTTTCTCGCTAAATCGAATAATGCAGTATTCCATGCGCGAGGTTGATGTGCTCGTGCTAAAAAATTCAATCCCCTGCCAGTCCCTGCTTGTCGGTAACGTGTTCGTCTGCTCGGCATCTAATCCAAATTCTTTATCGTGAAGCGAGGTGAAAACGATTCGTTTACCCATTAAGCCGGTTGCCAGAAATGAACCATTAACTTTGATGCTATAGCGCCCGGCAAATTTCACCGTTACGCCCGGCTCGATTGCCAGCGTTGCGGCTTCCGGAATGATGATGTCGCCGGTTACAACATAAGGACTGTTATTGAGTGACCAAACTCCCGATTGAGTTCCGCTTATTTCAACGCCAGAAACCAGTGTACCAAAAAAGAACAAAATACAAAACAATAAATTGACTGCAACTGACTTCACTATTTTATTCGATCGCCGTGCCATGAAACTCTCCTTAACCACTTTATTAATTGAGGTCTGTTATAGTTAACGTTTGACAAAGATACAAGTCCACCCATAAAATTTAGGTTGTCTTGCCGCGAAACTATATTGAAATTCAATATTTTCGAGCAATTCTTATGCCAGCTATTTCTTGAAAATGATATGAACAGAGCTGAACCGAATCCATTGCATTACCAGCATTATTTTCACTAAAATTAAAAAACGCGGTATGTTTCAACATAGAACTTAATCTCAAATTAGCACAATTCGAACTCTCAGAATATTTTTGGAATAGCCCGAGAGAATATTATTTTTATCAATTAAGCGTTACATTATCCAGCTAAATTTATCAGAATCCAGTGGCATATAATTTGCAAGGTTGACAGAATTAATTATCGTTAAAATAATTATTTCAATAGAAACAATTTATTGATCAATCTGGGGAAGACGATGAAAAGGAAATGGGAATCATTTTTTAAGGCTTTTATTTTATTGGCGATTATTTGTAATATTCAAATAGCTTCCGCACAAGAGGATGCCACAACCTGGTTCAATAAAGGAGCTAATGCTTCCAGCCCGCAGGAAAAGATAATTTGCTACACGCGCGCGATTGCGCTCAATCCGAAATTTGTAGAAGCATACTACAATTTGGGCTATGTTTATAAGAGCCTGGATGATTATGCAAATGCGGAGAAAGCGTTTCGCGAGGCGCTTCGCAGTGATCCGGAAAAATTAAGCAATGACGATTTATTGCGCATCACTTATGAACTGGGCATTACGTTGAAGAAGCTGAACCGTACTGGTGAGTCGCTGGAGATGTTGACGATTGCAAAGAATCTTGCAGTGAAAGTTGAGATTCGAGCGGCTGTTTTGTATGAGATCGGCAAGCTAAAAGTATCAATGGGAAAATTTGACGAGGCAATTACTGAATTTAATGAAGGGCTGCAATTGCGCTCCAGCAAGCAGGATGCATTTCAATCTGCCATACAAAGCGCCAATGCGCTTAAAAATGTTGAAACTCAATATGCCCAGGGAATAACATATTTTGAAAATGCCCAATACGACAAGGCGATTGAAATTCTCACACAGGTCATTGAAAAAAATCCAAATTATAAAGATGCCTCACAGCGATTGGCACGGGCACAAAACTTAAAAAGCCAGCGCACCCAAACTGAAGAGTTAGATCGAACCTATGCGAGGGGAATCGGCTATATGCAAAATAATGACTGGAAAAATGCAATTTTAGCCTTCACCCAGGTCAATCAGAGCAATCCGGATTATAAAGATATCAGCGCCAAACTGGAAGAAGCAAAAGCAAAATTGGATCAATCATTAGTCGCGGAGGGATATGAAAAATTATATGCGAACGGAGTAGCTGCTTACAACGATAAGGATTGGGTGAAAACGATACTATTGCTTGAAAAAGTCAGGGAATGGAATCCGAATTATCAGAACGTCCGTCGCCTGTATGCAGATGCTCAGAATCAATTGAATCAAGTCGAGCAAAGCACCATTAAACAGCGCTATTATGACCAGGGAAAATCAGACCTTGCCAGCGGAGACTTGCAAGCTGCAATTTCAAGCTTCGAACAAGTTGTTCGTCTCGATGCAAATTTTCGAGATGCCCAACAGCTTTTGATTCAGGCAAAAAATGAGTTGCAGAGTGAAACTGAAACAAGCCAGTTTGATAAATTATATGCTGAAGGAAAGAACCATTTTGATAACGGCAATTGGTTGCAGGCGATCATTGTCTTCGAAAAATTGCAGCAGCTCAAGCCAGGCTACCGCGATGTCGCTGAAAAGCTGCTCTTTGCCCAGAGTAACTCGGCAACTCAGCAGGAAACTGAACTCGCAACAGATCTTTCGCCAGTTCAGGTAGACGCGCAAAACTCCCCAGGCAACTTTTTTTCTGTAGGCGTGATAATTTCTTTATTCATAATTCCGCTTGGCATAATTTTCTTTGTTATCCCTTCGGGAAGAGTAAAATTGTTTTTGCTGCAGGGAAAATATCAGCAAGCCGCGCGGATTTACGAATCCCTTTTGCTGAAAAATCCGCATAAAGTAAAGCTATATCCAGAGCTTGCCCAAATTTATTTAATGCAAAAACGGAAAGACGATACAGCAATCAAAGTTTATGGCATTTCACTGCAACAAAATATTAATTGGAAATTGAAGGAAAAACTGATCGAATTCACTGATCGAAAAATTACCAGTGGCACGAAACATAACGAAATTAACTCACTTGAAGAACAATTAAAAATGGAATTGGAGAATCTGAAAAATAAAACTATTTGACTCTTATCGATTTTTTTAGTACATTTAAGGTCGAACTAATGATTGGATTGGAGTGCGAATCGCTGCAACCCAAAATATTTTGCTTGTGAACTCATTTTTGAGCGAATGGAAATGACATTGAAACTGGATCGCCCAATCGTTTTTTTTGATCTTGAAACGACGCATTTGGATGTGAGCTTAGCCCGAATCGTTGAGATTGCCCTGGTAAAATTGTTTCCGGATGCAACGACGGAATCTTTTCTGACGCGCATCAACCCTCAAATCCCTATCCCGGCGGACGCAACACAAGTTCATGGCATCAATAATTTTGACATCATGGACAAGCCTATCTTCAAGGAATTAGCGATCGACATTTATACGCTGATTCAAGATTGCGACCTGGCAGGTTACAATCTGATTTCCTATGATCTTCCAATTCTGATCAATGAATTTAAGCGTGCTGGAATTGACTATTCTACTGAGAATGTTGCGCTAATCGATGTCATGAAAATTTTCAAGCGCAAAGAACGACGCGACCTCACAGCAGCGTACCGGTTTTACTGCCAAAAAGAGTTGGAAGGCGCTCATAGCGCGCTGAAAGATACATTAGCAACTTTCGATGTGTTTCACGCGCAACTGCAACGATATGATGATCTCCCAGAAAATGTCGCCGGTCTCCACCAGTATTGTAACCAGCGTGATAAGCGTTACGTGGATAATGATAAAAAATTCATCTGGACTGACAACGAAGCCTGTTTTACCTTTGGCAAGTATAAAGGACAGCCGCTGAAAAAGGTCGTGAAAACTGATGCGAATTATTTAACCTGGATCCTGCAGCAGGATTTTTCTGCTGAAGTTACCGGAATTATTCGTGCAGCACTAAATGGAAAATTTCCTGAAAGAGTCGAAACGAACAATTCGGATGAATGATTAAAATCTGAACTGAGCGATTTTTGCTCTAAATATTAAAAGTCAATTCTTTGTTTTTTTGGGCATGAAGCTTTTCAAACACTAAGGCACCAAGAAACAATAAAGAGCACAAAGAAAGAATCACATAATTAGTAGTTTTTGTTCGCGAGCATTGTGTTTTCACTTTGTGGCGTTGTGTTGAAAAAAATGTCCAGCCTCCCTGCGCTATGAACGACAGAAACGATGATGCAATAGTCATTGCGAGCGAAGCGAAGCAATCCAACATTCCATCGAGATTGCACGTCAGGGGCGCACCTTTGGCTTCGTCGTAAGCTCCTCGCAGTAACCGTAACAGAAGAAGCAAATAAGAGCAAAAGTATCAAATCGATCTAAAAATTTGTAGCACTAAAAATGAACTCCCACAGACTTGAGAAGTATAAATCACTTGCTGTGGGATTTTTTATTCTGGGGGGGGATTAGTATTTTAATAAATTGTTCTGACGATGACAAAACAACAACTCACACAGTTCAGAGCAGGCCTGCTATCGTGGTTTGACAAAAATCAGCGCAAATTACCCTGGCGCGAAACAAGCAATCCGTTTTTCATCTGGATTTCAGAGGTCATGCTTCAGCAATTTTATCAATAAATTTCCCGACATTCATTCCCTGGCTCAGGCAGATTTGCAGGACGTGCTGAAAGCCTGGGAGGGCATGGGGTATTATGCCAGAGCCCGGAATTTGCACAAAGCCAGCCAGCTCATTGTCAATGAAATGAATGGTATAATTCCTGAAAATTATTCGGATTTCATAAAATTGCCAGGCGCCGGGGATTACATTTCGGCTGCGGTGTTGAGTCTGGCGTTTGACAAGCCGTATGCTGTTGTCGATGGGAATGTAAAACGCGTTATTTCCCGATTATTGCGGATCTACGCACCGGTCAGCTCATCATCCTCCCGTAAAATTTTTCATGAAAAGGCAGATTTGCTGTTGGACCGGAGCAAACCCGGAGCTTTCAATCAGGCAATGATGGAATTAGGGGCGCTTATTTGTCGTCCCAAAAATCCCGACTGTAATGCTTGTCCAGTTGCTTCATTCTGTTTAGCTTTTAAAACAAATGACCAGGCAAAATTTCCGGTGACAATTCGAGCCAGGGAAACGCCTGAATATCATATTTCAGTAGCTGTCATATTCAAAAACGAACGAGTCCTGATTACCCGGCGGAAATCCGACGGACTTCTCGGCGGGCTATGGGAATTTCCCGGTGGACGACGGCAGGAAGGGGAGCCAGCAGATATCGCATGCATTCGAAATATCAAAGAAAAGGTCAATCTCAATATCGACAACCTTGATTTTATAACTCATGTAAATCATGCGTACAGTCATTTCAAAATACAGGTTGATGTTTTTCAATGTCGCTTCAAATCAGGAAGGGTTGCTTTAAAGGGACCGGTGGATTACCGCTGGATTTTTTTAGCTGAGCTTGAGAACTTTCCGTTTCATGCAGCGCACCATAAATTTATTCCGATGTTGAATGACTCACATGAAGACAGGCAAATTTGATGACACTTCATCATCAGGACGAAAAAATATATTTGCATTTATAAAATATTTTTCTTATACTATCAAGCTTTTTTGAGTAATGGTGCTGTGAGAAAAAAGAGTCGCATAATTATGAAAGCAAAAAAAGCTCTAGTCGTTGTTGATTTGCAGAATGACTTTTGCCCGGGAGGCGCACTGGGAGTCCGTGAGGGCGATCTGATCATCCCGGCTGTCAATAAATATGTCAAACTTTTTCTGAACAAGAATCTTCCGGTATTTGTTTCGAGAGACTGGCATCCGAAAACAACGAAGCACTTTCAGGAATCCGGAGGACCCTGGCCGCCGCACTGCATCCAAAATACCAGGGGCGCTGAATTTCATCCGGATTTTCGAGTACCTGGGCAAGCGATTATCTTGTCAAAAGGAATCAACCCCGATATGGACGGCTACTCTGTTTTTGATGCGCAGAACGAGCAGGGAAAATTCTTTGAGGATATGCTCGATGAAATGGGTGTTAAAGAATTGTACATTGGCGGCATTGCAACAGATTATTGCGTTCGCATGACATCGCTGGATGCAATTAACAAGAAATTCAAAGTGCATGTGCTTGTTGATGCCATAAAAGGCGTTGATGAAGAAGCTTCCAGGCGAACCATTGATGAGATAGTCGCTCAAAAGGGAAATTTAAAAACGTATTCCGATGTATCGAGTGAATTGTCAGATGGATTTTAGCATATCAAAAAATCATACTGAGATCAAATTGATTATCATCGAATATAAAACGAAAAATAGTTAGCTTCACTTGATAAAAATCGAAAATTGTAGAAAATTTTCTTGCTTATTAGATATGATTTTTTTATATTTAGAAATTTTAAATTAAAATTTTAAAACGCGTTTTAATAAAATAACCAAAGTTCAGTTAAGGAGATTTAAAAAATTGAAAACATTTTCACCGAAACAGAGTGACATTGAGCGAAAATGGTATCTCGTTGACGCCAACAATCAAGTTCTTGGACGCCTTGCCAGCCATGTAGCGCAAATTTTGCGAGGCAAGCACAAGGCAATTTTTGCGCCACATGTTGATACCGGCGATCATGTCGTGATTATCAATGCAGAGAAAATACGCGTCACAGGCAAAAAAGCCGGCCAAAAACGATACACTCATTCTACTGGCTATCCTGGTGGGCTGAGAGAAATCTCGTTTGAAAGCTTGCTGGCGAAACAGCCGGAGCGTATTCTGGAACATGCAATTCGGGGAATGCTTCCCCATAATCGTCTGGGACGAAAGATGATTAAAAAATTGAAAATTTATAGTGGCGAGGCGCATCCTCACACATCACAAAATCCTGAAGAATTAAATTTTAACTAATTGAGGTGTTTTTATGAAAGCAGCCGAATATTCTGCAACCGGGCGCAGGAAAAATTCTATCGCTCGAGTGAGGATCAAAACAGGCAGAGGAATTATGCAGGTCAATAATAAGTCACTCATCGAATATTTCAAGCGCGAAACACTGAAGATGATTATCGAGCAACCTCTGGAAAAGACGGAAACGTTAGCGAAGTTTGATATCGTCGCCGATGTTATCGGCGGTGGACTTACGGGACAGGCTGGCGCCGTGCGACTGGGAATTTCCCGTGCCTTGATTCAATTTGATGAAGCATTGCGACCGATCCTTCGCGCCAATGGATTTTTAACCCGCGATCCGAGAGAGAAAGAACGGAAAAAATACGGGTTGGCAGGAGCTCGAAAACGATTCCAGTTTTCGAAACGTTAATTTATTTAAAACACACACGCTTCTTTTTAATGTCCGGGGTGCTGGATGGTCGCTATCGTGCTATTCAGTTCGGGCGTTTATTGGAGTCGTGGCGGAAAAAACCCAAATAATCTAAGGAGTATTTACATGAATGTAGTACTGCAAGACCTTTTAATGGCTGGAACTCATTTCGGTCATTTAACACGCCGATGGAATCCCAAAATGAAGAAATTCATTTTTATGGAAAAGAATGGGATTTATATTATTGACATCAAAAAAACATTAGCCCTGCTCGAACAAGCTTGTGATGCGATTGCAAAGATTGTCCGATCGGGCGAGCGAATTCTATTCGTCGGTACGAAAAAGCAAGCAAGAGATATCGTTCGAATCGAAGCCAAACGCTGCAACCAATTTTATGTTAATGACCGCTGGTTAGGCGGAACATTGACGAATTTTATCACAGTCAAAAAAAGCATTAAACGACTGAAAAACATTGACAAAATGGCGACAGATGGGACTTACGACAAAATAACAAAAAAAGAGATTCTCGGCATTGAACGAGAAAAAGAAAAGCTGGAGAAAGTGCTGGGCGGTATCAAAGAAATGTCGAAGCTGCCAGGAGCTATTTTTGTTATTGATACAAAAAAAGAATCCATAGCCGTAAAAGAAGCCCATCGCCTGAACCTGCCGGTTTTTGGTCTTATTGATACAAACTCTGATCCCGATTTAATTGATTATCCCATTCCCGGAAACGATGATGCTTTTAAATCGATCAATCTTGTCACGCACACGCTCGCCGATGCAATTATCGAGGCAATGCAGGGACAGGTGTTCGAGACGATAGAAGAAGACAGCATCGAAGAGAAAAAGGAAATGGATGTGGAAACAGAGTTAGAAGAAGAAAATGAAGTCGATTAGGTTTTTATTTTACATATAGAGGAGTATAAAATGTCTATATCTGCTGATGAAGTAAAAAAATTACGTGAGATGACAGGCGCTGGCATCATGGATTGTAAATCGGCACTTGCTGAAACAAATGGTGATTTGCAGAAAGCAGTGGATCAATTGCGCAAAAAAGGCATTGCCAAAGCAGAGAAGAAAGCCAGTCGCGAGACAAGAGATGGATTGATTGAAAGCTACCTTCACCCGGGAAGCAAACTGGGCGTCCTGGTCGAGATAAATTGTGAAACTGATTTTGTGGCAAAAACTGATGATTTCAAACGGTTCACTCGTGATATTGCCATGCAGATCGCGGCAAGCAATCCGTTGGTAGTCAATAAAGATGAATTATCCCCTGAAATCATTGAAAAGGAATTAAGCATCTACAAATCCCAGGTAATGAATCAAAAGAAGCCTGAAGCGATCGCCGAAAAAATTGCCCAGGGCAAATTGGAAAAGTTTTACCAGGAAGTATGCTTGATGGAGCAGAGCTTTGTGAAAGACCCAAACAAAACAATCAAGGATTTAACAAAAGAATTGATTTCCAAAGTGGGTGAAAATATCAATATTCGGCGCTTTGTCCGATTTCAGTTAGGCGAATAATTGCAAGGAGCTCGCTGATTACATGTCATCACCAATCTATAAACGAATTCTTCTCAAGCTAAGCGGTGAAGCCCTGATGGGAAAACAGGGACTTGGCATTGATCCCCTGGTCGTTAATGAAGTCGCCCAGGAGCTGAAAGAAGTAAAACAGTTGGGTGTCGAGATTGGCATTGTAATCGGCGGCGGTAATATTTTTAGAGGACTGTCGGCGAGCGCCAGGGGCATGGACCGTGTTTCCGCGGATTATATGGGTATGTTAGCCACAGTAATCAATGCGTTAGCGCTGCAGGATTACCTGGAGCGCTACCAGGTTTTTACCCGGGTTCAAACCGCAATCAAGATGGAGCAGCTCGCCGAGCCATTCATTCGTCGCAGGGCAATTCGGCACCTGGAAAAAGGACGGATTGTTATATTTGCCGGCGGCACTGGCAATCCGTACTTTACCACCGATACGGCAGCAGCATTGCGAGCGATAGAGATCGAAGCTGATGCAATTATTAAAGGAACAAAAGTGGACGGCGTCTATGACGATGACCCGAAGATTAATAAAAACGCGATAAAATTTGATCAGTTGAGTTACCTCGACGTTGTTAAAAAACGATTGAAGGTGATGGATGCGACGTCAGTCATGTTATGTATGGACAATAAGCTTCCAATTGTTGTATTTAATTTGACAGTAAAAGGTAATTTAAAAAAATTAATCCTTGGTGAAGCTATCGGTACCAAAGTCTGCGAGGAGAAAAATGATTAACAAAATCTACAAAGATACTGATGATAAAATGAACAAAGCCATCGAAAATCTTCGATACGAGCTCAACAAAATTCGTACCGGAAAAGCATCTCCGGCGATATTGGATGGTATCAAGGTGAATTACTATGGCTCTGTGGTTCCATTGAAACAAGCAGCCAGCATTTCAGTGCCAGAGATTCGGCTTATTACAGTGCAGCCGTGGGATAAAAGTCTCATGAATGAAATTGAAAAAGCAATTTTAAAATCTGACGTTGGCTTAACGCCAATCAATGATGGGCACATTATTCGCCTGCCAATTCCAGCGCTGACAGAGGAGCGAAGAAAAGATCTGGTAAAACAAACCAGGCGTCAGGGCGAAGAGATCAAAGTTTCCATTCGTAACGCAAGACGCGATGCCAATGAAAGCCTTAAAAAAGGTGAAAAAGACGGGACAATTTCAGAAGATGAATCGTTCCGGGCCCAGGAAAAAATTCAAGAGATCACCAATAAATTTATCGAAAAAGTCGATGAGATTTTGAAAACAAAAGAAAATGAGATAATGGAAGTGTAATTCCTGTGCCTCTGCTTGTTTGCATACTTTTGCCGGACAACTATTTTAAAGCGAATCAACTGATATTTGATATAATTTTTGTATGATAAACCAGGGAGATTTCAATTGTTCTAAATTGAAATCTCCTTTTTGTATCTATTCTATTACCAGTTCAATCTTGCATTTTTTTGCAAGAAGCACCCTTTCAGAGGTTTTAATCCATTGAAAGGGCGAGTATAATTTTCAGAAATTTTTATTAGAAAATTTGCAAAATAATAAAAATCATTTTTTTGTACAATGAAGCACAGCGCAAGCGGAGGTTGACAGAAAATTTTTTCTCCGTGGTTGCTCCGTGATCTCCGGGTCTCCTTGTGAAGAATAATTGCACTTTAGGGCACTGGGAAATGGTAATATGAATTCATTCCTTCAATTAGTCCAATCACGCCGAAGCGCTCGAAAATATCTCGATAAGCCTGTCGAGCGCGAAAATATTTTGCAATGCCTCGAAGCCGCCCGGCTGGCGCCTTCTGCTGATAATGTACAACCCTGGCGCTTCATTATTATTGACGATCCCAATCTAATAAATGGATTTTCAAGCCATGCGTTTTCTGGAATTTATTCGCCGACTCGATTTGCTGCAAAAGCACCGGTGATAATCGTCATGCTGGCAAAATTAGATATTCTGGCGAACCGAATTGGCAAACAAATTCAAGGGATTCATTTTTATCTACTCGATAGCGGCATTGCCGGAGAACACCTGGTTCTGCAAGCACAGGAGCTTGGGCTGGGCACCTGCTGGATTGGATGGTTCAGCATAAAGAAAGTTCGAAAATTTTTGAAGATTCCCCGGCAGTATAAAATCGTCTCATTGATCAGTATGGGCTATCCTGAAGAATTGAAAACCAGGGAACAAAAAAGGTTGCCATTGCCGGACATCGCCTGGTTTAATGGATTTAAAAACCGACAATCTCAATGAAATGCCTCCCCAATTAAAAGCCATAACAGTCCTGTTTGGTTACCAAAAATGCCTGGCGGATTCCGATCCCAGTGATTGCTCCAGAATCAACAGGAAAACTTCGATCAATCGAACTGAAGAGAGTCGATATTCTGGCTTACCAAACAAATATCTCTCCCCGAAAAATTCAAATCGATCCACCAATTCAAATCTGATAAAAAAACGGATTGCATGTTTTTTTTCTAAAATACATACGCAATCCGCTTATTTGAACTGATAAATAGAAAGGGG
>JALOPY010000479.1 GCA_025453735.1 bacterium
TATCATCGAATATTCGATACGATCAAAATTCTAAGGCATCATTCCAAAACACCTGCCATTAGAACGACGGTGACGAAATATAATGTCCACAGCCTGGTCCCCATAGTCGCTCACTTCATCAATGATTTAGAACTGGTGGAAATTCAGATGGAGCCGGTCTATCTCATCAATCAAAATGGGGAATTAGCTCCTGATCCAGACGCGTTTGTAGAAAACTATGTTGCAGCGAAAATGCTTGCTAATAAATCAGGAGCCACGCTCAGCTATTCCGGCTATCGAAAAAATGAACGACATGGAAGCTACTGCAATATTAATAAAAATGTCCTGTTCATCGGACGCAACGGCAACACTTCGATTTGTTTATTCAAAGACAGCGAAAAAAAAGAAAGCCCCTACGTGATTGGATATTACGATGCAATCGATAATCAATCTGTGATCGATCACAATAAAATATCAAGATTGAGGGAAGCTGCGAATAGGCTTTATCAGGAGTGCGAAAAATGTGAAATCCAAAATTCATGTGTCAAAGGCTGCCCGGATCGATGTCTATTCGAGAATGGATCAACGGAATCGATCCACCAAAATCTCAGGTGCAGAATCAATCGGCTGCTATATCAAAAAGAACTGTAGCATGGAAAATATTCCTGACATTCTAACAGAGATTTATAACAATCTTCCTGCCCATCGTTCCAATATCGATGAGTTGCAATCCATCTGGAACGACTATCTTCATTTATTAAAAACTCAATTTCCTGAAATTTCGATTGACCATGATGGAGATACCGTCTGCCTGGGCGAGCTATCTCCGGGATGTTTGTTGTGCAAGAATGGCGAATGGGATTGTTCCTTTATCACCCCAGCCTGCAATCTGAATTGCGAATTTTGCATCAGCCCTTTCGTGAGTCACTCCCACATTCCGATTTCGGCTTATGGGAAAACGATCGAAGGTATGATCACCAATTATAAAAAAATTGGGATCAAAGGGATCAGTTTTTCGGGTGGTGAGCCATTCCTCAATTTTATGGAAATACTAACACGTTTGCAGACGCTGAAGCAAGCGTTGCCTGATACCTACTACTGGCTGTACACCAATGGTATGTTGGTGACGAAAGCCCAGATTGATATTTTAGCGGATTCTGGCATCGATGAAATCAGATATAATACGGCAGCTACCGGTTATAATGATAAAAAGATTTTGAGGATCATGGAATATTCCGCCCAAAAAATAGCAAATGTGACCGTGGAAATTCCACTAATTTTGAGAGATAAAGAAACGCTCGGCTCAGCAATCCCGGATTATTCGAGCGCTGGCGTCCAATACCTCAATTTGCATGAGCTGATGAAGGAAGATAATACGCCGTCGCAGCAGCTCAATAACGAAAATTTTAAAAAATTTATTTTTGAGGACGGACACGCCACTGAAATTTCTTTGGACAGCAAATTTCTGATCAATGAAATCATCAGCAAGATGACCGAATCGAAGATAGAAATCTCGCTCAATTTTTGTTCGACCATCAACAAGCTCAGGCAAATCCGGAAACGCCGGGCCAATATGATCCAGTTGTTAAAAAATTCCCATGAAAAAATTATGGAGGAAGAATACCTGGAAACAGTCTTTATTTTTCAAGATCGGGATGCCTATCAATTTATCCATCCCGATCTCTGGCAATCCGATCAGACAAATTATAAAAATTATTCAGCTATCAGGCTAAAAAAAATTGCTCCGTTGGCTGTCTTTGATAGGGCTCGTTATATCAGCGCACAAAAATTATAGAGGAATACGATGTGGTTTCACGTCCGACTGCTGGAACAATGTAATTTGAAATGCATCTCCTGCTATGCCAGAGATCACGATCGATCCGCCATGATGGATTTTTCAATGTTCAAAGATGTTTTGCACGTGATCGAGCAGGTAAAAAAAAGCGAACAAAAAATGTCGGTGATTTATTTGAGCGGAGGCGAGCCACTGTTGCATCCAGATTTTTTTCAGTTTCTCGACTATTGTTTTTCTCAGTTCGACCGGGTTTCGATTCTGACCAATGGGATGCTGGTCAAAAAATACATCAGGGAGCTTCTCCCCTACCAGGAAAAATTGTGCGTTCAGGTTTCGCTGGACGGAGATGAAGCCATCAATAATTCGATTCGTGGGGATGGAGTTTATGCCAAAGCAGTCGAGGCATTGACCATTCTCAATGAGAATCAATTAAAACACTGGATCAGCTATACGGTATCACAATTAAATAAAAATTGCTACAAGGACATCCTGACCGTTGCCCAAAAGACAGGCTCCTATTTTAATAACGTGACGCCTTACGTGGGCGATGCGAAGCAAATGCTCGATTATTTTGAATGGAAAGAATTCAAGTACCAGTACGAAAAATACGCTCGTGAATTAGGCATGGAAATGTCCCATGGTCCCAATTGCTGCGGCTTTAACTATCATTGCGGGGCATTTTTCGGCGGCGTGACCATCAATCCCGATGGCACTCTGGCAGGGTGTGCCCGAATCAACAATATTATGGGCTATTATAATGATATGAAGAATTATCTATTATCCTCTCCCCTGTCCATCGCTGAAACCTGCATGAAAGCCAGATGGGGAGCGATAAACAATTTTGATTTTATCACGCGGCTTGAATGAAAGGATAGCGAAGCGAAGCTGTAGCTGGGATATGGGATTGGGGATATGGGATATGGAATTCCACATCCCGAATTCCATATCACTAATGACAATAAATTCCTTGCCAAAAAAACAAAGATTTTAGCTGTAATATGATAGCTCAGGAATAATCAACCAACTCAAAGGTAATAAAAAACCATGACCCAACGTCGCGATTTTTTCAAAGAATTGTTTTCTCATTTGTATGTGATGAAAGAGGAAATAGCAGGGCGCCGGCATTTTCAATTAACCGATCTGTGGAAGCTTGATGAAACCAAATTCAAGCAGCTAAAACTCAGACTGCGGGAAGGTGTTGCCATTCAGTACGGCGAACAAGAAATAAAAGGAATAAAAAAAGACAATGAATCATTTCTAATTTGCAGCAGGAATACCACACATGAAAAAATGTTTCACTGGATGCAGCAGCGATTGACAATGGGTGAAATAGCCGAACGATTGGCTGCAGAGAGCGAGCCTCAAACAGACCCTCAATTTCAGGGTGTTCGTGAATTTATGCTGTCGTTGGTGAAGGCGTCTATTTGCATTCCAGCCAATGATGTCTATTATGAACCGGAAAATTAATAAACGGAGAGAAAGATATGAAAAAGAAAACTCAAAAACATCCGAAAGAAATCCCGGAAATTTTTGCCATTCACAAAAGCAAAGACCAAAGCGGAATCAGCCGAAGAGATTTCGTGGGGCTCGGGCTTGGGCTCGGAACGGGAGCTCTGCTTGGAGCTTCGGGAACGAAAAAAATTCTGGCGCACCCCCAGGATGGCGGTAAGCTATCCAGCGATCTATGCAATAATGTGACCGCGCATTCCTCG
>JALOPY010000480.1 GCA_025453735.1 bacterium
CGTCCGCCAACTGGCGTACGTGATTAATTTCAAAACTCAAATTCCAATGACCCAACCTGGATAAATCCCACTGAAATTGAAACTTGGAAATTGTTATCTGGAATTTCCATTTTTATCTAGTCTCCTGACGCAAAAATTCTACAAACTCATCTACCTGTTTTTTTTATTATTTTTTTATAATAGCAAGTGATTTATTTACTTGATTTTTTTGTATTTATTTTGTAAATAGCTGGTGTATTCGAAAATAGAATTGACAAAATGAATAGATGTTAAACACAGCAAAGAGGTAACTCATGTCGATTGATAAATTTGCATTAGCGCAAAAAGCGTTAAATCGCTTTGAGAAACTGTATGGCGAACAAGTTATAAAGGTATTTGCAGTTGCCAATGGTTACATCTCCAGAGAATTGACTGATGGGATGGTAGCAGGTGTACCTCAACGAGCAATCCTGGATAAAAAGAAACTCTGGGTGGTTCCGATTATTCTGACCAAAAAGGCTGGTGGCTATAGCGAAATCGGTGCGATTCTTATAGACGATCAGACTCATTCTATTTTAGGAAGCACTGACAAATCAGAGATTATACAAAAGGCGGAGATGATTTTGGATGAAAAAGCCAAAGCTGCATAAACAGGAAAAGAGCTACTCATGTATGGTCGCCTGTCTGAGGATGGTATTGGAGTTTTATGGAGTAACAGAAGAAGAAAAGACGTTACGAATAAAATCGAAAACGAAATTTTATGGGACGCATCCGATTCATATTGTTGAGTGCGCAAAATTTTATGGATTCGATGCTTATGCAGGTTCGTTGACCTTGAATAAACTTCAGGAGTTAACCGATCAGAATATTCCAGTTATTACTAATATATTGAAATTTGATGGCGATGATTTTTATATCCATTCAGTTGTTGTTTATCAAATGGAACAACATACTGTTTACGTTTTGGATCCCGAAGATGGTGAAAAACATATGAATAAAGATTTATTTGAAAAACTTTGGCAACAAAACGATTATCATGGCATTATTATTAGAAATTCTGAATGATTGATTTGAAATTTGGAAATGGTATTTGGGATTTCCATCTTCATGTAGTCTCCTGACGCAAAAATTCTAATGGCCCAAGGCCTAGAGTAAATGAACTCAGGTCGCATCAATCAGAACGATGAATTTTGGCAACATAATCATGGTTTTTCGTGCGACAGGAATGAATCAAAATATTACAAGTGGAAATATGATTCAATCAATCTCCAAAAAACCTAAAAATACTTTCGATTTTTCAAAACGAATATTTCAACCGAACAAAAATCGCATTTCCCCAATTTTCCCATTCTGTCAATGGATCGCCAAAAGTGTAGTAACCAATGGCTAACAAATCCCAATTTGTGACCACCGACCAGGTGATTGAGGGCATAATGACCGAAGATTTGTCATCGGGATTGAAGATGCTGAAAATTGTGCCTCTAACAAGGGGGTGAATGTCGTAGGCAATCTCCTGAAAAATTGACCAGCGAGCAGGCGAGAGCATCCCAGCTTTTAGACCATCAAGTGAGAAAAGTCCCGCATCCTTGCGCTTGCCATTGCTGTTAACTAATGTCTCGGTGTGAAGATACAGACTGCTGGGGAAGGTATAATCAGCGGATAAAACGAGACTCATGACCCGTTTATTAGTTTCAAAAAATGACTTGCCAAAGAATATCGAGACGGGATATTGTGTGGACAAGCTTTTCTTTGGGGAATCACTCAGTAGGAATTCTCCACGAAATCCAGCGCCCCGAATGTTGCCTGCCCAGGCAGCGCCGAGCATTTTTCGATTATTTTTCAAGGCTGCGATCGCATAAAAATCGTAACCGAATTTATTGATTGACCATAGCCCAGCCGCAGTTGATTTGTATTTATTTTTGCCAGGTTTGATGGCAAGCTCCACTTTCGAAATCGCTCCCTTGTAATATTGCAGTCGCAGCGCATCAGAGCCAGGTCGTTCTTCATAATCGAAATCCAGAATGGACATGGGATTGAACAGGTCAATGACATTCCATACTAGGGAAGTGCCCCAGGCAATCCGCTGCCTGCCGCAGGTAATCTGCAATTTTTTAAATGTGTAATCCAGGTACAGTCGGTCAATTTGAGCGTAGCCAAACGTCTTTTTCTGATCCCAGAGCACAGCATCGAGTTTGGGATCATCATATTCGTTGGTAATGTGGCTTTTGAATCCTGGCATTATTTCCAACGATTCGCCATATAATCCTCGGAACCGAATTTCCAGCGCTGCAATCAGTGAGTTGGTTGGATACCAGCGAGTATTGATTCTGGCGTGAACCAGGTGATCATCGAGTCTGTTTTGAAGGAACGGCATTTCTGTGCTGGAAAACAGATATTTGGCATAGCCGTTCAATTCATAAGATGGCATCTGGGCGTGAACATGAATGGGAATTAACAATGCGATCAAAAATATGAATAATCCTCGATTCATCTATTTTTTACCATTTTTGTCGGATTTGACTACGCCATCTTCCAGGGTGACCACCCGCCTGGCCCGTTTGATAACCCTGGCGTCATGAGTCGAAAAAATAAATGTCATTTCATGCTCTTCATTGAGTTGTTCCATCAAATCCAGCAGCGCTTCTGCGGAAACAGAATCCAGGTTGGCGGTTGGCTCGTCAGCCAAAACAAAATTGGGTCGGGACGCCAGAGCGCGAGCGACTGCCACCCGCTGCTGCTGTCCACCCGATAACTGGGTAGGTCGACTGTCCAATCGATCCCCCAGTCCAACGGACGTTAGCAATTCGGTCGCCCGATCATCTCGCTCTTTTTTGGAAATGCCCTGCAGCAGCATGATAAATTCGACATTTTCTTTGGCGGTGAAAACCGGGATCAAATTATAGGCTTGAAAAACAAATCCGATATGATGCAAGCGATATTCAATCAGTTTGCCTGATTTTAGCGTGGAAATATCCACACCGTCCACTATCACGCTGCCGTCACTTGGTTGATCCAGTCCGCCGATTAAATTCAGCAATGTGGTTTTGCCCGAGCCTGAGGGTCCCACGATGGCCGTGAATTCCTTTTTCTTGATTTCCAGATCAAGATTTTTGATGGCATGAACCGGAACCGAAGTCGTGTTATAAATTTTATCAAGATTTTTTAGTTCGATGAGTGGCATTTTTTTATTCTCCATGATTTGCTGTGTTTCATTTTCAAAGTTACTGTGAAAAATACTCTTAAAAAATCTTACAATGAGCAACGGAGTTAAAGGAGTTACACAGAGGTTTTTTAGAGAATTATTTTAAAGTTGAAAAAGCTCCGTTTAAACTCTGATATCTCCGCTTCTCCTTGTGAAAATTATTGAACAAAATAAACAGCGCCAATTCTAATACGTCCTGATCGCCTCCGACGGATGAATATGAACAGCCTTCCAGGCTGGCATCAGGGCAGCGATATTGGCAGCAAAAATGATCATAATCGTTAACGTAATATACATCA
>JALOPY010000481.1 GCA_025453735.1 bacterium
GGTTGGTATTCCAAAATCTTGCATGGCGTCTGGCGGAATTTATTTTTATAAAGATAACCGGGAAATACCGGATATTTTTCATGCGGTATTCGAATTTCCTGATAAAGATCTGACTTTGATTTACAGTGCGTCACTGGCAAATAGTCTTTCCCGCGGGAGAGTTTTTATGGGACATGATGGCGCCATGGAAGTCGGGGCGAATTTAAAAGTCATGGCCGATCGAAGCTCAACTCGTTATGGTGATAAGATCGAAGCAGGGTTGATCGATGTGTCACGACCGTTGTTCACCTATCAACCTGGCTTAAAAGGAATAGATGCGGTAACATCAGCTTCTGAACAATATTATTTGAGCCGGGGATTGACTTATACGTTTCAAGATGGCAAGCAAATTGATATTTCCCATTTGCATCTGAAAGAGTGGCTGGGTTGCATTCGCAACGGCGGCACACCGAGTAGCAATATCGATCGAGGTTTTGAAGCGACGATTGCCTGTCACATGGCAACGAAATCTTATCGTGAAAAACGTCGCGTGGAATGGGATCTAATGACCAGGCGAATTATCTGATTCATTTTTGCTGCTCAGCCACTGATTCCATCACTCCAGGTGATGGAATCAGTCGTCATTCATGCCAGCGGAAAGATCGTGTAGATTCCTTTCTGCATCAAAACGAGCTTTTTTCCATCCTCAAACGTTAATTCCACTTTTTCAGGTGTAATTTCAGGCTGCGTCTCCGGAATATAAATCCGATCGATATGAATCACATTTTCTGGCGTTGAAAAATTTCTTATTCCAACAGCTCCGCCAAAATGATCGCTCCGCCCGAAAGCGATATGCAGTCCCAATTTTTCATCGAGCAAAATTTCTCCAATCGGCGTCACCCCAAAATCAGCCAGGACACCAAAACCAATTTCAGCGATGTTCGCGTAGGCTGGCTCATCTTTGATCTTGCGGCTTTCTTCACTCGACTTTTTGCCCTGGCTTAAAATTTTTTGAGCCACATTCTCTTCAATAGAATATAGCACAATTTCATCATCAAACTGTACCGGAAGAATTCCCTGTGACAGGCTTTTTTCCTCTTTTTCACCTTCATAAGGAACGATATAGGCTTCGCCGCTGGGAAGATTGCCCGCCACGCCTGGCTCAGGAAATCTGCCGCCGCTGGCATGGGCGGTCCGAAATCGCAGATCAAAATAAACATGATAGCTTTTCCGGTTAGTAGTTGAAAAATCAATATCGATCCCGACGGCAGCATCGAGATATTTTTTAATTTCATCGACGCGTCGATTGATATCCTCGTAATCCAGTTTTAAGGCAGGAATCATATCACTTGAAAATCCGGGCATAGTCGCGGCACGAAAGCCATATTTTTTCGCCAGCAATTTCAGCGGCGCGGTTGTTGAAAATTCAGTCGGCGCCAAAATGATTTGATATTGGGACAATTTCGCCTCAAACTCAAATGGTTCACCTTGCGTTGATAGGGTGGAGGCAATCACTTCAGCCGGACTTCCGGAATAAAAATAGGCTATTTTCGGCAAATCTGCATTGTTGCTATGCACGTTCGGGTAATAAATGAGATCGACACGTTCCAATGCTAATTCATTTGTTGCTGACTGCAATTTTTGATGCCAGTCAAACGCAAGCTCGCGACGCTTGCGCCAGTCCTCATTATCAGCAACTTTATCGTCAGGCACATCGACGATGATAGCTAAGTTTTTATCTTTAGTCCGGGGCGAAAAGACCGATTGAATTAGATTTTTCAAATCTTCGCGGGTCAAATTTTGATCCATGGCATGCTCCTTCTATTTTCTATCACGTTCAGATTCATTCGATAATGAAAGCAATTCGGTGGAAATCAAGAGGTTTGTTGATCTGGTTTCATTCATAAATAATTTGCCTGTTTTGATAGCTCCGGAAAGATAGACCTGTTGAGAGCTATCCACTTCGATAATCGTTTGCACATCGATTTCATTAAATAAGCCCTTGATATTGAATTGATAAATCGCCTGCAACGTATCGCTTGCTAAATTAGTTGATAGCCTGCTCTGGTATTGATATTTTGGGAATCCGAACCCCTGGGCAATGGTTTTTATGCCGACAGGTGGGTCAAATTTACCGCTGTGGATAAAAACATCACCACGATTTAATTGAAGATTTAGCTGTATGATTTGAAAATTTTCATCTCTGGGGATTTTTTGAAAAGATTCACGATAGAATGGTTTCGAAAAAAGAAATATAAAGATTGCTGCGGCAACGGCTAAGATAATCGCCGCTGTTACCAGCGCCCGTTTTTTTCGACTTGACGCGAAAAGCGATTCTTTGGTTATATTTGATACTAATTGAAATTCGTGTTCTGGAATCTTCAAGACAAAATAGTAGAGTATTGTTGCAGTCAAAAAGGTGAGTCCCCACGCCCAAAGGACATCCGAGAGAAAATGTCCTCCCTGGGAGATGCGGGCAAAGCCGATAAACATGCCCAGAGCAATGCTGAAGGTGAAACTTGCATAAGCCAGAGCTTGATGTTTTTGTTTAAAGCAATAATATAAAGTGATGAAAAAGAAACCCATGGAGCAATGACCGCAAGGAAAAGATTTGCCTTTGCCTGGCGTGCCATGCTCCCACACTTCTTTGAATTCCCAATTACCGCCAAACTCCTGAACCTGTCGGGGACGGGGTCTGCCCCAATGGTCTTTTAAAATCGCATTGACCAGCAGTCCGGGACCAATGATCAAAGTTAAAATGATGAGCAGTAAATAGCGGCGCAGGCTTTGTATGTTTGGCTTGATCCAGCTTAAAATAAATCCAACTAAAGCGCTAAATGCCAGTAGAATCGCCGGCAGGGTTCCATAGTGATAGCCAAATTGCCAGAACGGATTTTCTTTCTGATACCAGACAGAGTCTGAATTGGCTCGATAAAACTGCCGTTGAACTCTGATATCCAGATCGAAATAAGAGATGAGGAGCGTGAGAATTATCAATGCTAAGATTTCAACAAGCAGGATGATGTATTTTTTCTTAATGTTAATCATTCAATTGGGTGGTTTGCTAAAAGATAATCGTTTGTCAAGCGTGCTGATTTTAATTTAAAAGTTTTAAAAATTTATAAATTTTAAATTTCATCTTTTCTGAATGGCTTAATATAAGAAAACTTTGCTCAGTTCGCAACAGTTATTTTGATTCCTCGATGCAGAGGGACTTAAGGCGTCAGATTTCAGTATGCTTTTATGCAATTTCATTTTTGCCCTTGACATTGAGCGAAAAATTTTTTATTATGATAACCAATAAGGAATTAAGGCGTAAGCCTTTTAGATAACCAAAATGGAAAATCGCTATGGACCAATTGAACACCAATTCCAATCGAAACTGTCTGGCTGTATGGTTATCCCCGGCCGGCGCCTTTATCATTCTGGTTTGTTTTTTTCTACCCTGGCTGGAGGTGAGCTGCAGCGGCAAAAAGATCATCGGT
>JALOPY010000025.1 GCA_025453735.1 bacterium
CGCCGATCAATTCGGCGCGATGTTTCATATTGGTCAAGCCCTGTCCGCTCGATAATTTGCCGTTTAAACAGCCAATACCATTATCATCGAGTGACAATTCAAAATGACTTGCATTGACCGCAACATGGAACGTGAGGCTGGAACATTCCGAATGTTTGATCACATTATGCATCGCCTCTTTGAAAATCAGAATCAGGTGACGCCGCCACTCCATGGGCAGGCTGATGCCTTCCAGTTGGCTGGAAATCCCTGCCACCCGAAAGTCGATCCCGGTTTTATCGAATAGCTCATCGCCAAAATCTTTCAAATAAAGCACCACGTCGTGCAAAGAATTTTGCGTCGGATTCAACGTCCAGATGAAATCCCGGGTGCTGCTGGACAGCTCTTTTGCTGCCTTGCTGATTTTATTGATATAGTCGATATCATCGGGCGATTTGTTCAACAATCGAGTCTTCACAATTTCGCTGAATAACGAAATTTTGGTCAGCTTCTGTCCCAGCTCATCGTGAAAATCAGCAGCGATGGTTTTCTGGACGCGCTCTTTTTCCTGGTTGCGAATTCGCTCCAGCTCCACGGATCGCCTGATTTTCAGTCGAGTGCGAGCTGTAAAAAAAAGGATGATCAATAGGATCAAGGTTCCGACGACGGTCGGATGCCAATATTTGGTCTGGTAAAAGCGCGGCTTGATTTTCAAATTAATATGGGTTCCGGCTTCATTCCAGACGCCATCACAATTTGCCCCTTTGACGCGGAAAATATAGTTGCCCGGATCCAAATTGGTGTAATTCACGTACCGCCGCGATCCGCATTGAATCCAATCATGATCGAGACCTTCCAATTTATAGGCGTACTGATGTTTGGAAACATCGGTGTAATCGAGCACCGAAAATTCAAACGAAAAGAAATTTTCCCGATGCGACAGGGCGATGGCTTTTCCCTGGAAAATGGGACCGAACTGGTGGCACATTTCCTCGTCAAAAATTTTGAATGATGTGATCACCACCGGCGGAACTTCGCTGGAAATTTGAATTTGATCCGGATCAAAAATATTGAAGCCATTCACGCCGCCGAAAAACATCTCGCCGGAGCGCTGGCTGCGATGATAGGCGCCGGCATTGAATTCATTACTCTGCAAGCCATCCAGCAAATCATAATTGACAAAAGTATCGGTCCGGGGATCGAATTTCGAAATCCCTTTATTCGTGCTAAGCCACAAGCAGCCATGATCATCCGGCAAAATGCTATAGACGACGCCATTGGCCAACCCATCTTGCTCGGTAAAATGGATAAACGTCTGGCTGCGCTTGTCAAATTTATCGAAGCCCTTGCCAAAGCTGCCCAGCCAGATGAGGTTCGTGTCGGTGCGATCGAGGTAAATCATCAGAATCCGGTCATCGCAAACCGTTTTTTCATCATCGGGATGATGTCGATATCGAACAAATTTCGCGGTCTGAATATTGAACTGACAAAATCCGCCGCCAAACGTCGCGACCCAGAGATTGCCCTTGCCATCCCCGGTGATGAAATACACTTGGTTGTCGCTCACACTCGTGGAATCATTCGGGTCATATTGATAATGCGTAAATCGTCGTTTCGCCCGATCAAATTTATCGAGTCCCCCGCCAAACGCCGCAATCCAGAGATTTCCGAATTCATCTTCATAGATCGAACGAACCTGGTTGGCGCTGATGCTCGTTGAATCATCCGGATGATGCTTATAATGATTAAATTTATTATTTCTTCGATCGAAATAATTCAAGCCGCCGCTGAACGTCCCGATCCAGAGGGCACCCTGGCTGTCTTCCAAAATGGCTCGCACGTGATTATCACTGATGCTGAATCGATTCTTCGGATCATGTCGAAAATTCACAAACTCATTTTTCTCGCGATCCAAGCGATTGATCCCGGTTTGAAATGTGCCGATCCAGAGCAAGCCGTTTCGATCTTCACACAACGAGAAAACCACATTTTCACTCAGACTATTCGCGTCTCGCGGATCATGAAAATAATGGGCAAACTTGTTTTTGCGGCGATTGAATTTATTGATGCCATAGCCAAAATTGGTGCCGATCCACAGGATTCCGGAGCGATCCTCGAACAGCGAAAGCACCTCGTTGCTGCCGAGGCTATTGATGTTCGTTGGATCATGTTGATAGCGGGAAAATTGATTTTTGTTTACATCGAGGCGATTCAATCCCGCATCAAAGGTGCCGATCCAGAGCTCATGGCAGCAATCTTTCAAGATTGACATGACCTGGTTCGAACTCAAACTGTTGGAGTTCATCGGATCATTTCGGCAATGCTTGAACTCGCCAGAAACCAGGTCGAATCGATCCATGCCGTCGCCGAACGTGCCGATCCAGAGGAATCGATTCCCGCATGACGTGTCCGGGCAGATGGAAATAATCCGATCATTCACCAGGCTATTGGAATCGGCGGGATCATGCTGATAAAATGCGAAGCCCTTTCCTTCGGTAAATTTCACCAGCCCGCCACCATAGGTGCCAAGCCACAGCGTGCTAACTCCATTCTGAATCGTCTCATTAATTGTCATAATATTATAAGCCAGGTCATTCTTTTCTTCAAACACAAAGGGATGCTGAATGAATTCTCCTGTCTTTTTATCGAATTGGTACAACCCTCCGCCAAAGGTGCCGATCCAGAGCGAGCCTGCGTGATCTTCAAAAATAGCTTTGATGGTAAAATAATTGAGATATGAAAAAGTGAACGGCAATTCTGCCAGCAAGCGTTGACGCTCCGGCGAATCGATTGGGATTGGATCGAAGCGATAGTTTGAAAATTTGTCAGACCGGGGATCATAATTGCACAGCCCTCGCGATAAAGTCCCGATCCACAAGGTGCCATCTCTGCCAAGAAATAATGAAGTAATCCAGTTATCGGCAATCGAACCGGAATCGCCGGGATTGTTTTTATAGACTGTGAAATTATAGCCATCGAATTTGTTCAGCCCATCGATGGTGCCGAACCACATAAAACCATCGTGATCCTGGACAATTGACGCAACCGTGCTTTGCGAGAGCCCCTGGTCCAGCGTCAGGCATTCGAAGCTGATGTTTTGAGGCTGGGCATTGAGATGATTTGCCAGGCAAAAGATACACATGAAAAAGATAAAAAATCTCACCATTGAAATTTTCACCCAAGCAGATAGAAAGAGGCGTTGATTAACGAGTCACGCACTTTCGAAGTGCGTGACTCGTTAATTAAGATCATAATTTTTGATCAACTTATACGAGGATAAAAAATGAATGTTTCTGTATTAATTTTTAAAAATATTTTTTTAAAACTATTCACCGCGGTAAAATTTGGGAAGCGGAATAGTTGCAATATTTTTTATTAAATGCCAGGCGCTTTTGAAGTGCATGACATGATCGATGTGCAGTTTAAAACTTAAGCGGAACTTTTTTCATGATGGTGCCTCCCTTTTCCGACGCAACTCGAACGATCAATTCTGCCGATCCGCCATTAATTTTTACCAGCCAGGTTCCGGATTTGATAGTTGGCTCATCCGATTCCGGTCCCCCTTCTTCGGATTGTTCTTCGCTTTCTTCCATCATTATTGGAGATGGACGCTGTGCGCGCTCCTCTCTTTCCTCTTTTTCCCATGCCAAATCCTTTGTTTCTTTACCCTCGATCACCCCCAGTCGCAAGACTTTTGGCATGGAGAGAATTTCCAAATTATTATCCTTTGATTCGAGATACGCAAGCACGGAGCGAGGCGGCTGCTGAGCATAGCGGGTTCTTTTTGCCAGTGCATTCCGAGTTCCCAATGGACCGATATTTTCGACTTTAATTTTGATCTCTGCAATCAACGCGTTTTCAGCGATCTTTTTGTTTCCTTGAGTAATTTTGATCACACCATTTGCATCGGTTGAGGCGATTGCCTCCGTCGCTCCTTTCAGGACTTGAATTGGTTTGATCTCGATTTCTTTGATCAGCAATGAGGGCGTCAACGCTGCCAGCTCTACGGCAAACAGGGCATTCTGCTGACAGACGCTCTCCAATCTTTTGCCAGCAGGCGGATTCTTTTTATAGAATTCAATAAAACCACCAATCTCAACTTCGCCAAGCTGAGGATGCTTAAATGGTTTCCAGTGGATAAATCCTTTTCCTGTCTGTTCCTTCTCCAAAAAATTCAGCCAGGCTAAATCATACTGAATTGCAGTGTTGATCGAATCGCCTTTCGCCTCAAATTCTGCCGGCACAGTCCAGACGCTGGGGCTTAGTGCATAAGCATTGTAGTCCTTGTATGCCCAATCCAGAAACGTCCCGAAAACTGCTTCTTTTGCTTTCATCGCTTTCGGCTGCGCTTTTTGTTTCTCGGATTTGGTTTTGATTTCCTGCAACCGGATTAATTTTTTCACGGTCGCATCGGATATGCCATTTTGTTGGATGTACATCTGGGCATCCAGTGTTTTAATCAACTCCTGAAGATTCCCCATTTTTAAAATATCAGTCACGCGCAATTCACCAGGCAGCTCGTTTTCCAATTCTGCTATTAGCTTTTCTTCTTCATTCGGAACCTCGCTCCCCCGCTCTTTTTTTTCTGCCTCAGGGAAACTGTGAGTCATTTCAAAGCCTGTCAGTTTTTTATATTTGTTACCCAACATTTCATAAATTTCAAGATCAGGCTTGGGAATTTCCTTGTCAGCCAGATGATCATACGGACGATATAACATTCCATCGCCGGATCGATAAATCACGACGATCGCCACGTTTGGATGATCGATCATGAATTTCATCACGGCTTCGCTCTCCGGCTCTGAGCCAGGATACATGCCTGCGCCTGGCTGCTCAAAATCCATTTTCCAACCCACCGGGAAATTCGAGTTTAGATCCGTTCCTCCTGCCCCATCCTCATTGTATTGTTTATCGATATCATCATCACTCCCTTCGACATAAAGCTTATATTCCCCTTTTTCATCTTTGCTTTTATTCACCGGAATCATCATTCGGGGATCATCTTTGCAGATTTTGAAATCGCCTTTGTCGTCTTTCACTCGCATCCAGGAGATGAATCCATCTTTATTGAGATCATCGGCAGGGTCTTCGTCATTCTTGCCATCGCGATCCTCATCGGTTGGGCGGAAATTTTTGATCATCGCCTTGCCAGAATTTCGTATTGAAAAATCACACGCATCGGGATTGATGGCTGGCATGATGTAAAATACTTTTTCCTCGATCAGGTTTTTTACACGATCATCTGCGCTATAATTTTCCAGCAAGTACTGGATCGTATATAAACAGACTTCGGCGCCAACAACTTCATCACCTCGCAGTCCACCGCTCAGGAAAATTGCGGGCTTCTCATTCGATTTTCCAGTTTTCTGGTTGGTAATTTCCATCACCCAGAGTTCTTTCCCTTGAAAGCTCTTTCCTGCCGAAATCAACTTTGCGAGGCTTGAATGGCTGCTTTGAAAATCTCGCAGCGATTTTGTAGTCTCTTCATAATTGTGGTATTTTGTCAGATCGAATTGGGGACTGGCTGGTGCATCTGCTGCCATTAAAAAAAAGTATATTATTAAGACGAATGCAGGATATAATTTTTTCAGCATGATTTTGCCCTTTCTTGAGAGGTTGATAAAAGGCGCCTTAGGAACGTGAATTCAATAATTTTTCTATTTGCAAATGATCTTTGCTCATAGAAAGGCAAGATTGCTTTATCAAATGAGCAACTTAATTAATTCACAGTCCTTAACTCCAATTTTTAAATTCGCTTCAATTCGCGCAAATAACAGTCGCAAAGATTATTTGCATTCTGCCTCAGATTTTAAAAGTTCAACTTCCCTGGCTAACCTCTTTTGTTTCTTTTGAATATTCCAAATATATCCAAATAGAACGCCCCAGATCAGCATGTACGCCAGCACGAGAAAAATTGTATTATTCATTGCAAATCCCTTTTAAAAATTCTTTCGAATTTGATCGATGGATTTAGTCAGTTTTTCAATATCCACTCGAATCAGTAGTAATGTTAAAAATAAAAATGTAAATGCAGCAAGACTCAACATCAGCACCTGGAACATCCGGGGATCGAGTCCCGAACTTTCACCGCCCATGATCATCACATATCCGGGATGCATGGTCCGCCAGAGCCGAATAGAAAGATATACGATCGGCACATCGACAAATCCGATGATGCCGTAGACGGCGGAAATCCGCGCGGCTTTTTCTGGTGAGGCGATCATGTTTCGCAATAGCAAATAGCCGACGTAGATCAGCCATAAAATCAGCGTGGTGGTCAATCGCGGATCCCAGGTCCAATACGTGTTCCAGATCGGCTTTGCCCACATCGGTCCTGTTAGCAAAACCAATGAAGTGAACAGCACTCCGATTTCTGCTGAACAAAAAGCGAGTGAATCGAAAACTTCTTTTTTCTTCCACAGGAATAAAATGCTGCAGACGAAAACCACTCCGAACGCCAAAAATCCTGTCCAGGCAGAAGCCACATGGAAATAAAAGATTTTTTGCACAATGCCCATGGTCTGTTCGATGGGCGCATAGTAAAAAATAGCCACAATGCTGGCCAGAATAAGCACCAAACTGATGATCGCAAACAAGTTTTTCATGTTCATAGTACTGACCATAATTTAAATGTCATTTCTTTATATCGACATCTTCCATCACCCGACTGCCCGTTGCTTTGCGCTGTCCCTGGTATTTGCCCCGATAAGGATTTGCGGCTGCTTGATCCAATTCCGCAAAGACCAACTGGCAAATTCGAACTCCCGACACCAATTTTATGGGCAAAATATTGGCATTATATAATTCAATGGTAATTTCCCCTTCAAATCCCGGATCGACCCAGCCGGAATTTTGAATGAATAAGCCAAGCCGTCCGATGGAGCTGCGACCCTCGACAAATGAAGTTAGATCATCAGGCAATTTCACGTATTCGCGGGTGGTCGCCAGCAAAAATGAATGCGGCGGGATCACCACTTCATCCTGAATAATTTCTTCGTATTCAGGCTTATGGATCAAATCCAGTACGGCTGCTTTGTGTTGCGCAATTCTTAAATAATGATTGCCCAATCGCAAGTCCACAGAGCCCGGTTGAATTTGCATTTCTTCCAAAGGCTCGATGACCAGTTTTCCTGTTTTTAAATAGTGTCGAATAGTTTTATCAGAAAGAATCATGGTTTGAATTTTCTCCCGTTTGATGGTATTAAATGCTTTTAAAATAAGTATCTTTTACCTTAAAAGCAAGTCAAAAGTTCATTGAAAAAACGCTTGACTTTTTCAATTATTTCATTTATCTTTCAGCCACAATAAATGAGCTATCCTCAATTCTATCAGTCAAAATTTGAAGGCAGCTAAAAATGGAAAAGCCTGCAACTGACGAAAAAGTAACCCGAAAAGACTTGCTCGATCTTGAAGAACGACTCATTGGAAAATTATCAAGCAAAGAAGAACTCGACCAAAAAATCGCCAAGCTCGCTACGAAAGAAGAACTCAAACAAGAAGTCGCCAAGCTCGCTACAAGGGAGGCGTTGGAAGTTGTTGCCAATCAGGTGATGAAAAATACCAATGATATCGAAAATATTAAAACCGAGCTTCAGGCTATCAATCACAAAATCGATCGACTTGAAGAAAAATTCGATTATAAGTTTAACATGGTCCTCGATGCTGTTGATAATGTTTTAAAAGAAGTCACCAATAATCGTACCGAAAAAGTAGGTTACGGTCATACAATGAACCGTCATGAGGGTCGTATCGAGAACCATGAGAAGCGGATTAAAAAATTAGAGCAGAGGGCTATTTAATTTTGCTCTTATTTCAATCTTCCGTTATGCCTAAAGCAATTACCACAACTACTCCTACCACTATTTTTTTTGGACAAGATACCCCACACTTGCAACTGCTATAAAAGGAATTTCTGAATGACTCAAAATGTGATTAATTTTATCAAATTCCTGGGCACAGCCGGCGCTCGCTATGTTGTGGCTCGCCAACTCCGCAGCTCGGCGGGACTATGGATGAACATCGACGGGGACGATGTTCTGATCGATCCTGGGCCGGGGACACTGGTCAAATGTTTTTCGAGTCGCCCGAAATTGGATCCGGGCAAATTGAAAGCGATAATTCTCACGCACCGTCATATTGATCACTCGACCGATATAAATGTCATGATCGAAGCGATGACGGATAGCGGACACAATAAAGGACGGATTGTCATTGCCCCGGAAGAAGCGATCACGGGTGAGCCAGTTATTTTCAGCCATGTCCGTCCGTATCTTTCAAAGCTTGAAATCATGAAGCCAGGCGCGGAATTTGAAATCTCACCAAACATCCGATTAACAACTCCTATTGCACATCAACACACGGCAGAAACTTATGGATTAAAATTCATCACTTCATTGGGGATCATTTCGCACATCGTCGATACCTTTTATTTTGATGGCTTATTGGATGCTTATTCAAATTCGGATTTATTGATTTTGAATGTGGTGCGATTGAGTAACAAAAACGATCGAGAGAAGGGAATCCTGCACCTCACCGTTTCTGATGCGGAACGATTGATCGAAGTGATTAAGCCTAAATTTGCCATCATGACGCATTTCGGTTTGACCATGATTCAGGCGAAACCCTGGGAGATCGCAAAACAGATGGCGGAAAAAATCGGAATTCCGGTCATCTCGGCAAGCGATGGCATGAGCTTTGATCTGGGACAGATAAAAGATGAAGAATAATTTTTACAAAATAAGTTCGTCTATTTTATCAATAATTTTTCCATCGACAAAATCATTTTCAGCTTTTGATATTTCCGCCAGGCAAATTTTATTCATTAATTCAGGAACAACCTGGGTTCGGACACGGGCGTAGTTGCCTGTCAGACCAAACATCAGACTGCCCTTTTGTTTTTCCTCCCATAGCACCTGCAATTTCTGGCCGACCAAATCCTGCAAAAAAGTTTGTTTTTTCTTCTTACCAACCTTCCTCAAAATTTCGCTTCTTTGTTTGATCTCATTCGGATGCACCCGATCTTTCAAACGAAACGCTTTTGTGCCAGGACGTGGTGAATAGCTGAATACGTGCAAATAGGTGAACGGGAGTCGTTCAACAAGACGAACTGTATTTTCAAAATGATCCTGGCTTTCTCCTGGAAAACCGACGATAACATCTGTTCCCAATCCGCAGTCAGGCATTAAATCTTTGACCTGGAGGACAATATCACTATAATTTGATGACGAGTAATTTCGATTCATCTGTTTGAGAATTTCGTCATCGCCGCTCTGCAAGGGGATATGAAAATGATGGCAGACTTTTTTCGAATCTGCAATCCATTGAATCAGTGATCGATCAATTTCCAATGGTTCCAACGAGCTCAATCGTATTCGCTTCAAATCAGATATTTTTTCCAGCGCTTTCAGCACATCTAGCAGACTTTGGGGTGGCTTAAAATCTTTGCCATATTTGCCAATGTGCACACCAGTCAGAACGATCTCCTGGTGTCCCCGTGCCACCAGTTCATTTGCATTCGTTAGGATATGATCGAGTGAATCGCTTCGGCTGCGCCCACGAGCTAAGGGGACAGTGCAATAGGAGCAAAAGCTATCGCAGCCATCCTGAATTTTGAGAAATGCGCGAGTGTGATCCCAGAAATTGCCGGGACTGGGACTGAAAAAAGTATCATTTGCCGAGGCTTCGAACAAGGGATGATTTATTTTATTTTGCCCATCGATCATCTCAATTAGATCGAACTTTTTATCGCTGCCCAGAATGAAATCCACTCCATCGATTTTTTCAATTTTATCGGGACTCAATTGGGCATAGCATCCCACCACTGCAATTTGGGCATCCGGAGAAATTTTCTTCGCCTTGCGGATCATCTGGCGACAGCGATAATCGCTTTTCCCGGTCACGGTACACGTGTTGATCACACAGATGTCAACTTCTTCGCCAAAGGATTTCAGTTGATATCCCTTTTGCTCGAACTGCTCGGCTAAAATCGCGGTTTCGGCTTGATTCAATTTGCAGCCTAATGTGTAGAAACTTATTTTTTTCATGATATAGTCATTCATGTAAATCTTAGGTGATTATAGCGCAGCCTCGATCGGTAACGCCGTATGATTGTTCATGTCTTGAATTGGAGTAATGGAAAATGAAAACTCCAGCACTCCAACGCTCCAGTACCCCATTTCCTTTGTAGTTAAATCTAAAAAAAATCTAAATTTTCATTTTACCACAATCTTCACTTCCGACGCTCTCCCTTCATCATCCATGCACATCAAATTGTGCAACCCGATCTTTGGCTCAATAAAAATCTTTTCGGTCGCGACTCCTGAAAAAATTAATTTGCCGTCCAGGAACCAGAATATTTTTTTTGTGCGATTGGACACCGAAGCGTCCAATAAAATTTTTTGATATTTCAAAGCCACGGCAGGACGAATTTTGAATTCTGTATTCGCTGAAGGAGAGCGAATGATCGGCTTCTCTCCCGAGGCTAATTTCGAACAGCCGGAAAAATGCTCTGGTATCTTTTCGATGGGATAGCCATTTCGCTCCAGCCATGTGGCGATTTCCGCGGGCCATTGCTCGACAATTTTTTCATCATACGTCCTGCCAATGCGACAATGCGAACACAAGCGGTTGCCTGTTTTTTTATCCACGAAAATCATCTGGTGAATATTGCAAAGCTCGATCGGCGACTTGCCCGGCAGATAAAGCTCCTCCTTTGCCGTGGCGCAATATTTGGTCATCGGCATGCCGCTCACCGCGCACACCTGGCGGCAACTCACACTCTCTGGCTGGATGAACCATTTATTTTCGGCTGGCTTTTCCAAGGCAGTGAATAGCGCGAAGAGTATCGGAGCGGACACTTCGGCGCCAATCAATCCTGGCGCGCCTTTCCCATTAAAATTTCCCGCCCAAACACCGATGGTGTATTGCGGCGTATATCCGATACTCCAGGCATCCCGATGACCGTAAGATGTTCCCGTCTTCCAGGCGATCTTCGGCAGATTCATGGCATATTCCCACGACGACGGCAGCTCGGGGCGACGAAGCTGGCTGAGCATCTCGGAAATGATATAGCAGGTTCCGTCACTCAGCAATGCTTTTCCTTCTGGTTCCGGCTGATCTTTGAGCCAGCGATAGGATCGGAAGTTTCCCGCACTTGCCAATCCGGCGTACAAATTGGTGAGTTCCAATAAAGTCACTTCGCAGCCGCCGAGGATCAGCGAAAGACCATAGTACTCCCGCGGCTTCGGAAGGGTGGAAATTCCCGCTTCATTGAGAAATGAATGAATGCCATCATTGCCCAATTGGGCGTAGAGGTTTACGGCCGGAATGTTCAGCGAGCGAATCAATGCGTCCTCGACGGTCACCACGCCGTGATACAGCTCATCATAATTGATCGGCTTGTAGCCTGAATATTCGATGGGAACATCGTACAATAATCTTTGCGGCGAGATCAGTCCCTGCTCGATTCCGATGGCATAGATGAATGGCTTCAACGCCGAGCCTGGTGAGCGCGGCGCCATGGCACCATTCACCTGTCCCTGGTTCTTCTCATCAAAAAAATCGTACGAGCCAACCATCGCCAGCACGTTTCTCGTCTCATTTTCGATCACGACGACCGCGCCATTGGTGATCCCCTGATTTCTCAATGGGACGAGATGCGATTGAAAAATGTTTTCGGCTCGCTGCTGAATTTTTGCATCGATCGTCGTTTCGAGCATGACTTTTTGGGGATATAATTGCGCCAGCCGGGTCGAAAGGTGAGGGATTTTGAATGGCACTTCGATTCG
>JALOPY010000482.1 GCA_025453735.1 bacterium
TGTTGGCAGGCTGGTGCCAGCTAAAGCATATCACGTTTTAATTGATGCATTCGCCTCGATCGATTCCCGAAACATTTCTGCATGCCTGATCTTCATTGGTGATGGAATACAACGAGACGATTTACAAAAATACGCGGAGATGAAACGAATGAGCGATAAAATATTTTTCCTGGGGGCAAGAAATGACATTCCCCAACTGCTGAGCGCCCTGGATGTCTTTGTAATTTCATCTGATCGTGAGGGCTTGCCCGTCGCTATGCTGGAAGCGATGGCAAGCAAAATTCCCGTGGTTGCGACGGCAGTGGGTGGAATCCCGGAACTGATCGTTCCCCGACAAAATGGATTTCTCGTGCCACCGCGTGATCCACAAAAACTCGCAGACGCAATCGCAGCAATTCTTAAAAATCAATCCATGCGTCTTAAACTCGCTAATGCCGGCTACCACACCGTGAAAAATAATTATTCCATCGAAACAATAACATCTCAAATTGAGGCAATTTATTTTCAATTTGCCAAACAAAAATTATCGCTTCATGCATGATCAACTTCGCATACCCGTGGTGATGTATCACAGCGTGGGACTGGAAAAATCAAACTGGCTGTGGTCTCACATCTCGATCCCGGTTTCACTGTTCGAAGCTCACCTCTCTATCCTGAAAAAAAATAAGTTTCGAACCATTGATTTATCCGAATATTTTCAGATCATCGACCAGAGAAAGCAAGACAAGGAAAAGTTGATCGTCCTGACGTTCGATGATGGTTACCTCGATAATTGGGTCTATGCCTATCCATTACTAAAAAAGTACCGAATGAAAGCCACGATTTTTGTCAATCCCGAATTCATTGATCCCCAACGAGAGGCGAGACCGAATCTGGAAAATGTGTGGCATGGTTCAATTCAGACGGATCAGTTAATCCGCGCAGGCTTTTTGAACTGGAATGAATTATTCCAGATGGAAAAAAGTGGCGTTATCGATATTCAATCCCATTCCATGACGCACACCTGGCATTTCTGCGGCGAAAAAATGGTTGATTTCCATCATCCTAACGATCCCTATCCCTGGCTGGCGTGGAATGAACGACCACAAACCAAACATCAATATTTGACCGAAAACCAGGAAAATATCGTTCCATATGGGACGCCAGTTTACGAGAACGGTCGCGCATTGGGTGTCAGGCGTTTTTTCCCGGATAAAAAACTCGATGAGCTTGTAGTAGAATATGTTGCTCAACATAAAGGGGAAGAATTTTTTAAAAATCCGGATTGGCGCGATCGACTTTTTCAGCTCGTGGAAAATCACAAGCTGTCTGATCCATTGGAAGGTCGATTTGAGATGCCAGAGGAATTTGAAAGTCGGCTATCGTATGAACTGTTTGAAAGCAAGTTGATCCTGGAAAAAAAATTGAACAAGCAGGTTAAATTTCTCTGCTGCCCCGGCGGTGCATATACATCGGATGTGTTAAAACGAGCCAAACAATTCGGCTACGAGGCAATGACGTACAGCTCGAAAAGCAGTGTGACGCCAGATTCTCCTGGTGACGAATACCCGCGCTGGATTGTGCGAATGGGCTGCGCATCCCCATTGTTCTTCAAACAGCAGTTTGTCTGCCATACAAGCGCTTCCTATTTTATGGCCAGCATTCATCATTTTCAAAACAGAAAATTCTCTTTATGGATTTTGAGGTGGCATAAATTAACATATCTGTTTTGTCATTTTTGTGTCCGACTATGGCGCCGGATTTTCATAAAGCTGCATTGATTTTTTGAGAGCACAACACTATTCAGTTAAATTCTACCACCCTGTGTGACGCCGTGATGCCAGAAGCAGCCGCAAACCAAAATATTCTTTTCACATCTCAACCTCAGCGCTTTTGCAGTATCTTAAAATATTTTTTTTCCATCTCAGATTAAAAAAATGAACCCATCGCTGATTCAAAAAGTCCTTTTCCCAGCTTATCGCGTTCTTAAAGGTGATAAACAATTTCAGTATCTAAAAGAGTTGAACGATAATCTGCTACTGCCGCGCGACCTAATGGAGCCGCTCCAGTGGCAAAAAATCCAGAACCTGCTGAACCATGTCCATCACCATGTGTCATATTATAAAAAATGCTTTGCCGCCCATGGAATCCACCCTCAGGACATCAAGGACAAAAATGATTTTTCAAAAATTCCACTATTAACGAAAAGCGATATTCGAACGAATGGCGATGATATGATCGCTCAAAATTTCAATCGCAATGCGCTCATCAGCAACAGCACCGGTGGCTCGACCGGCGAAAATCTGAATTTTTACAACACGCGTGAGATGAAAGACTACGTTTCGGCAAATACGATTCGCTTTCAAAGCTGGACCGGATTTCGTATCGGGGAACGGGAAGCGAAAATCTGGGGCGCGCCTTTCGATGTGAACAATGCTAAACGCATCGCATCCCGATTGAAAAACTATGTCATGAATAAAATCATCCTTTCTAGCTATGATTTATCGGAAGCATCGATGACAAGCTATGCCCGGATCTTATCGAAATTCAAACCAAATCTCATCACAGCTTACCCAACGCCCCTGTACGAGTTCTCCCGTTTTCTTGAAGCGCATCACATAGTATCCATTAGCCCAAATTCGATTATCTGCTCGGCTGAGACCCTGTTTCCTCATCAGCGGGAGTTGATCGAGAAAGTATTTTCCTGCAAAATTTATAATCGTTATGGCTCTCGCGAGTTTGGCAACATAGCCCAGGAGTGCCACCATCATCATGGGCTGCACGTGGCAGATGATCGGGTTTACCTTGAAATCCTAAACAGCGATGGGAAACAAGCCCAACCTGGCGAAATTGGAGAGGTTGTGGTAACGGATCTGGATAATTATGGCATGCCTTTTCTGCGATATAAAATTGGTGACCTGGGGGTTTATGCAACAAGCGAATGTCCTTGCGGTATCAAACTTTCAATGCTGGAGCGAGTTGAGGGTCGGATTTATGATCTCGTCACGACGCCGGCTGGCAAAAAGATCAGTGGCACCTATTGGTCGTTTTTAACCCGATCGGTGCCTGGAATCAAAAAATTTCAGGTTGTGCAACAGCAAGTCGATAAAATTACTTTTAAAATTTTAGGGGAAGAAGGTTTTAACAGCGATGTCATCCCGATTTTGAAAGCCAAAATTCAGCAACATTGCGGCTCGGATTTTAAGGTCGAATTCCAGATTGTTGATGAAATTCCGCTGACAAAATCAGGCAAATTTCGTTTTGTCATTTCCAACCTGGCGCAATAGATCTTGATAATATGAAAATTCTTTTCATCATCGATAGTCTCAAATTTGGAGGCTCCGAGCGAAGGCTGGTGGAACTGCTCAAGGGTCTGGAGAATTTCACGGATATTCAAAAAGAGCTCGTCATCATGGGGCGACAAATCGACTATCCTGAGGTTTTTAAAACCAAAACCACTGTGCATGTCATCGAACGA
>JALOPY010000483.1 GCA_025453735.1 bacterium
ATTCAACATATCCTTTTGCCTTCATAATTAATTTAGTCTTGTGCTTGAACAAACTCAATTCAAGTCCGACAGGGTACTCATGTGGATGCAATAGTCTCCGAATTCCAGGATGAAATGCTTTAATTTGCTCTGCAGCAAAATTTCGAACGCTATGAATGTCCGGAATGTGATAGATACAGGAGCCGTCGCGAAATATTGGAATTAATAGATTCGATTCATCTGCATTTTTATCGATCGATTTTCTCCGGGTCGCATCCATTGGATCAACCAGAATCTTGCTGATATTATCATTCATTTCTAAATCAAAAATCATATCTCCCACTGGATTGATGGCATGGTCAGACAGCTTGATTCGATAGCTCCAGGGCTGATGGTTATTTTTTCGGATGGCAGAAAGTTTATATACGCCGCCCAGCGCAGGTTGGTCATGGCCAGTAACCAGTTTCGTTCCAACACCCCAGACCATAATTTTTGCGCCCTGGCGCTTCAAGCTGGTGATGATGTGTTCATCCAGGTCATTGGAAGCGACGATCACGGCATTAGGGAATCCATTTTCATCAAGGATTTTTCTGGCTTCAATGCTTAAATAAGCTAAATCACCAGAATCCAATCGAATGCCAATCATCTCATGTCCTTTTTGCCTGAGCTGTTTTCCAATTGTTACGGCATTTCGAACTCCGGCGAGAGAATCATAAGTATCGACCAGAAAGATACAATTATTTGGCAGCGCTTCGGCATAAGCGGCAAACGCGTCAACCTCCGAATCAAAACACATCACCCAGCTATGCGCTTGAGTTCCTTTAACCGGAATATCAAATAGTTTGCCCGCCAGGACATTGGAGGTGGCGCTGCACCCGCCAATATATGCCGCCCGACTGGCTGATAATGAGCCGTCGATACCCTGGGCGCGTCGCAATCCGAACTCCAGAATGGGCTCTCCTTGCGCAGCTTCGACAATGCGAGACGCTTTCGTTGCAATGAGGGTTTGGAAATTGATAATATTTAACAGCGAAGTTTCAATAATTTGTGCCTGGAGCAATGGACCTGTGACGCGAACCAACGGCTCATGAGGAAATACCACCGTTCCTTCGGGAATAGCATCGATGGAGCAGACAAATTCAAGTCGGAGAAGATAATCAAGGAAATCTTGTTCAAATAAACGAGCGCTGTCATTCCCCTTGAGCGATGATAAATAATCAATATCAGATTGTTCAAAATGAAAATCGGAGAGGAACTCGATTGCTGTCTCCAAGCCACAGGCTACGGCATAACCTCCTTTAAATGGATTTTCACGGAATGACAGGTGGAAAACGGACTGGTGATCTTGCAAGCCAGACTTCCAATAGCCATACGCCATTGTCAACTGGTACAGATCAGTCAGCAGAACGAGATTTTGGCTGTAGAGTTTCTTTAATAGACTCATATCCGCGACAAAATGCACCCGGCAATTTAATTGCGGATGCATCATCATTTAGAGAAACGTTATCACGTCTAACCCTTGGGTGTTGGCTCGTCCTTATCTTTGCCACTGATCATATCTACCATTTTCGTTCCGAAGTAGAAGGCAATCATCAGTTGAAATCCTGTGTTCAGCGGATCAAGGACTTTTTGGATTTGTTCATGTTGTTCCATGTTGGTCAATGCATACCCTTCCAGCAATACGATGGCAAACAGAAGGGTGAGTGTAATAATCGCGCGAAAGACGCCGGGGGGAAGTCCCATTGTTTCACGGATATACGGACTATCTGGATTTTTGAACGGATCATATTTTAGCACCATATAAATCATATAGAAAATTATTCCAAGAAACCAGATGACAAACAGCGTGAGAACAAAGGTGAGGTAAGCGCTGCTTAATCCAGGTTGAACTGTCTTGTACAGGTAATGATGAATTAATAAAAAAACCAATCCCAGGATAATAACGATAAATGCAGCAAATGTCCAGCGAATCCCTCGTTTGGGGATGAGATATATGCGTGGATCCAATTCTTTTTGCATAATGTGCTCCTTTGAAAATGATGATGTCATTACAATAATGCTACCAGCACCAGTACTATCGCTTCTAATCCAGCGATGCCCATTAACGTTTTTTTGCAGCTTTTTTGTTTTGCTAACTCTTTTTGACAGGATTGAGATTCATCAAAACATCGATCCAATTTTGCTGTCGTGTGCGTCAACGTCGAATCGTAATTGGCTTCCTTAGCCTGATAAAGGTCGATTATTGAATCTTGTTGTGCGATTTTCAATAGGAGCAAATCAACCCGTTGTTCACAATTTTTCAATAATTCCCCTGTGGTTAAGGTTTTGTTGAACTGGGTTTCTGAAATAAGATAGACATTGACTTGTGGTGTATGTTCGATTTTAACGCCAGAATTATAGAATTTTGGATACTGATCCTGCCCCGACGCGATTCCCGATAAAATTACAATTAGTGTCAGAAAATAGATCATGCTCTTCATAGCGACCTCGAATAGTTATTGTTCGGATTTAAAGTTCAATCACTCTCCATAAACCTCGCGAAACAGATCGATCTTCTTCTCTCGCGGCATTCTTTCGATTGTTTCTGAAATGGTTGAACGTTGTTTTTCCAACAGGTCATATTTTTTCTCAAGCAGCTCGATGGATTTCTCGATACGGACGATGTCTTGCTCAAGGTATCCACGCCGCTCCGTCATTTTCGATTGGAATTCGGATTCTTCCAGCCGCCGCTTGGCAAATTCCTTATCGATTTCAGCTAATTTTTTTTGCAGCGCCTGACCGAATGGAAAGATCGCAGCAATGCCAATCAGTATCTTCTGCCAATCGATAATCCTGAATATTAAAAAATACAACAGTGCCAGAGCGATCAGGATCAGGATAATAAAAAATATTGTTCTCCTCATAGAACTCTCCCATCATTTAAATTAGTTTTGATTATGAGAAGGGAAAAATACGTCTAAATTCATCGACATGTTTTTTTATTTTAGCGCCGTACGTCGAGGCATTTGCCGGACCATTGTACACTCGGGCAAATGAGACAAAATCTTCTGCAACTAAAACGGGCACCAGGTTTTTGCCTTTGATATAGCGAAACAGACCAATGATTTGATTCCGGATGTCAGATTTAAAATCATTATACATTTGATCGACTGAAGAATAGCCGAGGATAGAATAATTCGCTCCCATGATCTGGGGGCTTCCCATTGAGATAGATTTCATGGCAGCCGTGCGGTCAAACTGGCTGGCAAATTGAAATACCTGCCATTCACTATATTGTTGTTCGGTATGGACCGGCATCCAGGCTGAGGAAGGAGACATCCGATACTCATGGCCGCGCCAGGTTTGAGTGGGATCGTAACGAAAATGATTTTGATAAAGCGATTCGTTTTTCGATCCCCAATAATTGTAAAAATAGTGATTCTCAAATCGGATGATCATTCGTCCATCTGATCCAAATCCTTTCCCGCCGGATTCGACGCAGAGAACTGCCAGAGCAACGATTGGGTTCAGCGAGTATTGTGAAGCGACCTGCTTGATCAAGCCGCCATATTGATTCCACGTCGTTGCCATGGTCTTCTGTTCCGTGGAAAAATTATGCTGTATCGGTATGAATTCGTTTGCTGGTGGTTTTAATGGATCACCTGGCGCAGGGATATCCTTTGGGGCTCCGCCGCTGATCTCCTGGATATAATTTCCAGAAGCATAGCCCGATTGAATAAGCAATTGAACACGCAACC
>JALOPY010000484.1 GCA_025453735.1 bacterium
TGTATCTCGGAATTGTAACCAGGAGAAAACCATGATTTCAAAAAGCGACTTTGTTCAAGAAATTCCTCGACGGGCGTTTCTGCAAAAAAGCATTAAAGGTGGACTTGCCCTGGCAGCAACCCCTGCGTTGCTGTCGAGCCTTTTGTCCTGCCAGGGGAAAACAACATCGGTTCCCAAATTAGCTTTGGATCCACAAATGCTGAATCGTATCATTAAGCTTGCGCTCAAAAACGGCGGGGAATTCGCTGAAGTCTATGTGGAAAATCGGATTTCTCGCACCATTGAAATGGAAGAATCGAAATTCAAAAGCGCGGTGTTTGGCATCAGCCAGGGCGCAGGCGTGCGCGTGATTTCAGGTGATAAGACCGGGTATGCCTACACCGATGATATCACTGAAGAAAAATTAGCCCGTGCAGCAGAGGTTGCTTCCTACATCGCCCGGGGGAGCAAGGCGATTGGACCCCAGGACATTGCAGAAGAACAGCGAGATTCGTTCGTTACTGTGAAACTGCCATTGCAAACTGTGGCTGACGAAAAACGTCTGGATGTTATTAAACGAGCGAATCAGGCAGCGCTGGAATATGACTCCCGGATCAAGATGGCGTTTATTTCATATTACGATGAAGTCCGAGCCAGGACGATTGCCAATAGTGAAGGAATTTTATTGAGTGATGAATTGCCATTGTTATTTTTTATTGTCCAGACATTGGGGGAAGGCAATGATACCCGCCACATGAGTCGCGAGCGATTGAGCCGCCATTCCGGATTTGAAATGTTTGATGAAGTCACACCGGAGCAGGTTGCGCTGACCGCGGCAAAAGAAGCCATTGTGATGCTCGATGCGAAAGATTGCCCGGCTGGAAAAATGGATATTGTGATGCAAAACGGCTGGGGCGGCGTACTGGTTCACGAAGCGGTGGGACATCCGCTCGAAGCGGATAATATCGCGAAAAAGATCGGCGCGTTTACGGGTAAGCTGGGACAAAAAGTTGCCAGCGATGTGTTCACCATGGTCGATGATGGCACGCTTCCCAATTTCCGGGGAACGATTAATTTTGATGATGAAGGCACCCAGGCGAAACGAAATGTGCTGATCGAAAATGGCGTGCTGGTGAAATATATGAGTGATATTCTCTCTGCTAAACAGATCAACATGGAGCGAACCGGCAATGGCAGACGGGAGAGCTTTCGCTACATCCCTATTCCGCGGATGACCAATACATTTATCGATAGTGGGAGGGATAATCCAGAAGATATTCTCGCTGCCACAAAAGAGGGATTGTTTGTGAAAAGTCTGAGCGGCGGCAGCGTCAATCCTGTCACTGGAATGTTTAATTTTACCTGCCGTGAAGCCTGGCTGATCGAGGATGGAAAATTGACCACGCCGGTCAAAGGGGCAACGCTGGTGGGAAGCTGTGAAGAGATTATTTCCAATGTCGATGCCGTTGGCGATGACCTGGCATTTGGTCCCGGCATTTGTGGAAAAGGTCAGGCCGCAGAAGTCACTGCGGGACAACCGACAGTTCGAATTCGTGGCATGAATGTGGGTGGAAGCACGGCAAAAAGCTAAAATTTGACAATAAGGAGAATTACAATGGATTATAAAAGTTTAGCCGAGCAATTGGTTAAAAAATGTGTGAAAAAGGGAGCCGATGCCGCGGAAGTCTATATCGAAAGCGGCAGGGAACTCAGTCTTGAAGTTCGTAATGGAGACATTGAAACCGCGCAGGAAACCTCGGCGCATGGGGCTGGATTTCGCGTGTTTGTAAAAGGAAAAATGGCATTTTCGCATTGTAATGATTTTTCCGATGCATCGCTGGATAACGCGATCCAGAGCGCCATCACTTTTGCGAAGACAACCACGCCTGATGAAAACAACGTTCTTCCCGAGGAAAAAGAGATAGCCGCAGTAGCAGATCTGTACGACCCAAAGATCAGACAGGTGCCAATGGAACAGAAAGTTACAATGGCGAAAGAAATTGAAAAACTGGCGCTGAAAGATGCCCGCATTACCAAAAGCGCTGGATCAGGCTTCTATGAAAATGAAGGCGAAATCTTTCTTGCGAATTCTCATGGGTTGGTGAAAAGTTACAATGCATCAGCCTGCACCTGGGGCGTGTCCGTTGTGGCAGAAAAGGGCGACCAGAAATCTTCCGGCGGAGAGTACTGCTCACGCCGATTTTTTGATGATCTGAAATCTGCTGAAGTGATCGCCGGAAAGGCTGCAAAAGACGCTTATCAAATGCTCGATCCTCGAATGGTGAAAACACAAAAAGCAGCCGTCATTTTTGATCCTGATGTCGCATTCGCAATCCTGGGAGGCATTCTTGCTGCAATCAATGGCGAGCGTGTCCTCCAGGGCGCAAGCTTTCTGGCAAAAATGATGGATCAAAAGATCGCCTGCGAGATGATGACGTTGATTGATGATGGCATTAAGCCCCGGGGACTGGGGAGCAAGCCATTCGATGGGGAAGGAGTGCCGACGCAAAAACGGATAATCGTTGATAACGGCGTATTAAAAGGCTTCCTGTATAACACGATCGTTGCGAAACGAGCCGGGGTGAAAAGTACCGGCAATGCATCTCGTGGCGGATTCACCAGCCTGCCGGGTATTGGCGCGCATAATTTTTATATGGCAGCAGGTGAGATTCCTCCGGAAGAAATCATTAAAGCAACGAAAACCGGACTGCTGCTGAAAGGCGTCACAGGTTATGGCATCAATCCTGTCAATGGAAATTTCAGCGGAGGCGCAGAGGGATTCTGGATTGAAAACGGAAAGATCGCGTTCCCGGTGAAAGGACTCACTATTGCCGCTACTGCCGAAGAAATGCTCAATGGTATCGACATGGTTGGCAATGATCTGGATTTGAATCGCAGTTTTACGTCACCGACGTTTCGGATCAAAGAAATGCAAATCGGCGGCGAGTAGCACATCGGTGATAATTCAATTCGGAATATAGAATAGTGGAAAATTCCTGAGACCGCTAATTGCGCAAATTGAAGCGAATTGATTTTCTGAATTCTTAATTCGCGCCATTCGGAAAATTAGCGTCAATTAGCGGTCAAGAGTTTTTAATTGAAAAAATAATTAGAAATCTGGGTTATGCCAGGCTGGAATTGAAACATAAGTTTTGGGATGCTTTCCATAAAAAAAAGCATCTCCCAGGAACGCCAATCGTCGCGCAAAATGATTGCGACGAACCAGCCATCGGACAAAATTGTGCATTGGCGCAGCAGGATAAGAATAGGGACACACCTTCACGCAGATCGCACAATCGGTTCCCTGTTTGCGCCAGAATCGATAGCAATTTTCCTGATCGCTCTGCCATTTTTTGACGCCGGCATAAACTTTTTTCTCGCCCAATTCGATCGATCCACTGGGGCAATTGATCGCGCACTTTTTGCAGAACGAACAAAAATCCTGAACACCAAAGGAGATCGGCTTGTCGACATC
>JALOPY010000026.1 GCA_025453735.1 bacterium
GGACGATTTTGCATTATCAATAAATTAGCTATTAAAATGGCTGATTGTTTCAACGATGATGAAAGAAATTTCTACTGCTCTATTTTTCTCACTAATGTAATTTTCCTGATGCAAAATGTCAAGTAAAAAATAATCTATTTTGTAAAACCTCAGTCTCGGGTGTATAAACCTGGTTTCTGGCAGAAGCCAGGTTTATTTTCCATCTATAAAAAGGTGTTTAAACAAATCAGTAAATATTCTATAGAACTCATCCCCCCGGCCCCCTTCTCTTGGCAAGAGAAGGGGGAGCAAAGTGGTCAACAACGAACAATTTCAAAAAGTTACTCCCCGTCTCTTTTTAAGAGAGGGGGCCGGGGGGTGAGTTCAAAAAACAACTCTTGAAACCGATTTTTTTTCACTATCTAATTTATTGAAATGATCTATTATGCACAAATTTGCTTAAACACGCTTTATAACTGATGTTTTACTCTATGTTAATATTCAAAACATTTAATTGAGGATTTTTCAATTGTCTATCAAATCACAATTTTTTGCTTAAAATGGAAAAGTAAATAGAAGAAGATCTGGAAATTAAATGTTTCTCTAAGGATTCCGCAACACTTGATAATAGTTAAAAATGGTCATATTCCGCAAACGAATAATTTGATTGTATATATAGAAGAACCATTTTTGCAGAACACACATTTTGATTTTAAGGATTATTACTGATGTCATGGGGGCTTCGACGAATCATTTTGCTCTTTTTCAGCTATGCATAGTCGAAGAAATAATTAATATCAACTCAATTATCAATTTTAGAATTGCCTCGGCAGACTCGAAAGTAGAAAATTTTTTCGCTTGTTACAATTCGGGATGTTGAGAATTATTGTTGGGAGACCGCCATGACTGGTTGTAGATTTGCAGTTTCGTTCTTTCTCATATTATACATTCTATTTCCTTTTGCAGGCAATGGACAGGGACGAGCGATAAAACCAGGAGATGCCATCGAGATTATTTTTTCGGGAAATGAATCATTAACTCAAACGGTTCTTGTCAATCCAGAAGGGATGGTTGATTATCCTGCAATGCAGGGCTTGCCAGTTGATGGTATAACGCTGCAACGATTTCATGAAATTCTCATAACCCAGCTTTCCCGATACATGGAAACTATCCCGTTAGTATTAGTACGTTTTAGTGATAGCTATCCAATTAATGTCACGGTTTTGGGACAAGTCGCCAGACCAGGACTTTATGCTATTGCTAACACAGCTACGCTCCAGGGCGCGATTGGCGCTGCGGGCGGATTTATTCCCGGCGCGCAATTGTCGAAAATAAAATTAATTCGAACGACCGATATAGATCAGAACCACCAGGTTGTAAATATGGAAAAGTTTTATCTTGAGGGAGACCCTGCATCGCTCCCTCCTCTAAAACAAGACGATACGATTGTGGTGCCTGGAAATCCCCTGGCGACCAATGTAAAAGTTTTAGGTTGTGTGGAAAATCCAGGAAACTATGAAGTTTTTTTTCAAACAACAATTTTAGATGTCATTTTTTTAGCCGGCGGAACGACAGAGGATGCGAATTTAAATAAGATCAAAATTGTTTCTTTCACCGGACAGAATTCAAGGGAAGTAAAAATAAATATAAAAAAACTGCTGCAGTCAAAAGATGTTAGCAGCATTCCTGTTGTGGTTCCAGGAGATGTAGTTTATATCCCAAAGAAATTTATGAATTGGAAAAAAATTGTAGGCTTGATCAAAGATGCCACGACTTTTGCAATGCTGTACTATATTATCATTCGCAGCAAAAATACATAGCATGCGAAAAGTCGGTGGGGCAAGTTTTAGAAAAAACTACATCTATTCTAATTGAATTATACTGCAAACGGTCATATATCGAATAAAAGTTCAATTCATGCCCGAGCAAAGTATAGAAGATAAGTAATGTTGGAGCTGGAGATGTTAAAAGCCAAATCTCAACAAATAGAGCCAAAGCGTTCAGAATTTATGGACTATTTCCTGGTCCTTCGTCGTCGCAAATGGACGGTATTGCTATGTCTATTTGGAATACTCATTCCTGTTATCATAATTAATCAATTGTTGACGCCAATTTATGAAGCGAGGGCTCTTATAATTTATGAAGAGCCTAAAGATACCATGTTTGCATTGGATGTCGGACAGCCGTTTTATAACAAAAGCGCGACGATAAATTTATCCGAGCAAATTAAAAGTCGCACGTTAGCTGAGCAGGTCGCACGCACGCTGCCAAATGACATTATTCAGAGCTTCAAGCTTCCTGATCCCATCCCTCAGGATTTTTCGCAGGAAATATTTATCGCCAGACAGCTTCAGAAAAAATTGATCGTTGAAGGCATTCGTGGCTCTGATATTTTAAAAATTAAAATGGAGGCGGACAATCCTTCCCATGCAAAAATCATTGTCAATACCTATTTGCAGCGCCTGTCTGATTGGAGTCTAAATAAAAAACGAGAGGAGACATCAAATGTCCGAAGTTTTGTCGAGGAACAGCTTCAGATTTATCAAGAAAATTTGAATCAAGCTGAAAATGAATTAAAAAAATTTAAAGAGGATCATAAACTGGTTTCTCTAAACGAAGCTTCCAGCGAAATTTTACAGCGGGTAAGTGAAGCAGAGGCAGCTTACAATGAGGCAAAGACTGAACGAGAAGCCCTGGAGCAACGAAAAAAATTTATCGATCAAAAGAAGACTCCGTCTTTTTCGTTATCTGCCAGTCCGTCGGCTCAAAAAATGAAAAAGCGACTTGAAGAATTAGAGGTGCAATACTCATCCAATCGGGTTTATGGTTATTCGGAAAATCAGGCGGAAATGATGACGCTGAAAGAAGAAATCAGCAACCTGAAGCAAAATATTGTGCAGGAAATTATGAACGTGACTCAGCGGGATAACCTGGTGGATCCCCTGTCCCAGATTCGTAGCTTGCTGCAAGAATCAATTACGCTGGAAGTGAACCTCGAAACTATCAAAGCGAGAGAGCATGCATTAAAAAATATTTTGAAAAACTATGATGCCAAGCTTCAATCGCTCCCGGAACAGGAACTGCTTTTGGCTCGGCTTATTCGGTCTCGAGATGTCAATGATAAGATCTATTCAGTGCTGCTTGAAAAGCTGCAGGAAGCTCGCATCACCGAAGCCAGCAAGGTTGGCGATATTCAGATTATTGATTCAGCAGAGCTGCCAATTTCACCAGTAAAGCCTAACAAGACGAGAAATCTCATTATGGGTTTTCTATTGGGACTATTTGCTGGTGTTGGTCTGGCATTTTTTCTCAATTCGCTTGATACATCTCTTAAATCCCAGGAAGACGTGGAAAATTACATGAATCTTACGGTGCTGGCTGCTATCCCGGCAATTGAAAAAAATGGCACGCTGAATATCAAGAAAAAGTATAAACACACCAAAGTATCGTATGTCGGAAAACTTCTCTTTGAATTAAAAAAAGGATCGCCGCTGTACGATGCCTACAGCACATTGCAATTAAATTTCGCATTCATCAATACCGATAATGTTTTAAAAAGTATTCTGATAACCAGCGCTGTCCCGGGTGAAGGAAAAACGCTCAATGCGATCAATACGGCGTTGACTTTTTCGAATACCAATGCCAAAACATTGCTGATCGATTGCGATCTCAGACGCCCCATGGTTCATAAAGTATTAAATTATAAAGATGAGCCAGGCTTGACAAATGTATTGATTAGCAAAATAGCAATGGATAAAGCGATTCAGGAAGTGAAAGGGACAAATCTGCATTTGCTTACATGCGGCACGCTTCCCCCAAATCCTTCTGAAATTTTAAATACCCAGAGAATGCGGGATGTTCTGGCAGAGCTTAAAACAAGGTATGATATGATTATCATTGATACGCCACCGTTAATTACAGTTATCGATACGGTCATTTTAAGTAAAGAAGTGGATGGCGTTTGTTTGGTGATAAAATCGGGTAAAACCAATTTTGATGCAGCGAATAAAGCAAAACAAATACTGCAAAATAGTGGCGCCAAAATCACGGGTGTAATTCTGAATGATGTCAATATTAAAAATGTGTACGGATACTATAAAGATTATTACGCTTACAACTATACAAATAAGAAAAAAAGAAAATGGATTTAGTTGTTGCGGAGCATTTGTTATAATTAATTTTTGTTTTTGAAATCGACTTAGCATAAAAATTATTATGTCTCGAATATCTATATTCGGCACTACAGATCGCAGATTGCAGGAAAAATACCTGGTCAGTACCAGCTTTACTGTGACTGAGATGGCGGAGCTATGATCTGATTTACCCCGGAATAGAAAATTAACGAATGATCACTTATACGGATTAGTTGGGAGTATCAAAATGCAGAAACTTAATGTTGCGGTTGTTGGATGTGGTTATTGGGGACCAAACTTGATACGTAATTTTAATCAAATCCCTGATTGTATGATGAAAGCATGTTGTGATTTAGATGAGAAAAAATTGCAAAGAATGAGGACGTTATACCCGGGCATTGAAACAACTACTAAATTAGAAGATATTTTAAACGACCCTGCTATAAATGCTGTAGCGATTGCCACGCCTGTCTATACTCATCGGAACATCGGCAAGCGCTGTTTAGAACATGACAAACATGTCTTAATCGAAAAGCCATTAGCATCGTCATCGGAAGAGTGCCTGGAATTGATTCATCTCGCGGAACAATTCAATAAAGTGCTAATGGTGGGACATACGTTTGAATATACTGCCGCGGTCAATAAAGCCAAGGCAATAGTCGCAAGCGGCGAGCTGGGAGATATTTTGTATATCAGTTGCGTGCGAGTTAATTTAGGTTTGTTTCAACCAGACATCAATGTTATCTGGGATCTGGCGCCGCACGACATTTCAATCATATTCTATATTCTAAATCAATTTCCGATTTCATTAAATGCTCAGGGAAAAGCGCACTTCAATGAAAAAATTGAAGATGTCGCAACGGTGACATTAAATTTCCCCAACGGCACAATTGCTTTTCTCCATAATAGCTGGCTCGATCCTGATAAGATTCGAAAAATCACGATTGTGGGAAGCAAGAAAATGTTGGTTTATGACGACATTAGCCAGAACGAAAAAATAAAAATATTTGATAAAGGCGTCGAAGTGCCACCATACTATGATTCGTACGCAGAATTTCACTTTTCCTACCGCTATGGAGATATTTATGTCCCACGATTAAACGAGTATGAACCATTGAGTTTTGAATGCAAACATTTCCTGGAATGTATCAGAGAAGGTAAATCGCCGCGAAGTGATGGCTACAGTGGATTACGCGTCGTATCGGTTCTGGAAGCTGCAAATAAATCACTTAGAAATAATGGTGCTCAGCAACAAGTAAAGATTGACTAAAGACCCCAGGAATGGCACTGCAACACAGAAATTTTCTAGAGTTTTTTCGAAACTCAATAACGAACAACCACAAGACAAGCTCTTTGAGGGCTTGTTTTGTCTATTATATGCGATTTAATAACAGCGCTCTCTTGTATCGGGAAGCGAAAGCCTTAAAAGAGAGGGGCTTCGATGTCGATCTCATCGCTTTGCGCAACACCAGGAAAGATAGGATTGTTCAGTCTTTCGACGGCTTAAAGCTCTATTGCATCCAGGCACGACCAGACGCTGAAAAAAGAATATTTCAGTATTTCACACGACTCTTTTCATTCTTTTTTAAAGCGACGATTTTGTTAAGCGTACTGGCAATAAAAAGAAAATATCGATTAATCCATATCACTGCCCCTCCCGATTTCATGGTTTTTACAGCAATTATTCCAAAACTTCTTGGAGCTCGCGTCATTCTGGATATTCATGATATTAGTCCTGAATTTTTTATGGAGAAGCTTCAGATAAAGGAGAGCCGGTCTATTATAAGAGTCATTAAATTTATCGAAAACATTTCCTCTCGGTTTGCCGACCATGTCATAACAGTCACCGAACATTGGAGAAAAAAACTCGTTTCTCGCTCAGTCGCTCCATCGAAATGCAGTGTTTTGTTGAATGTTCCGGATGAGGATCTTTTCAAACCTTTTTCTGATGACAAGCCATTCTCTAATCATAGTTTTAACTTATTCTATCATGGTTCATTGGAAGATTACTTTGGCGTCGATACGTTGCTGGAAGCCATGCCGATTATTAAGCAGCATATCCCCAATGTGGCGCTTCATATTTATGGAAGTGGCAGGCTAAAAGAGACGTTTGAAAGATTTGCTATCGATAAGAATTTTGATGGAGCGATTAAATTTCACAATAAAGTGCCTTTTTATAAGCTGCCCGAAATTCTTAAGGATGCGCACCTCGGAATTGTACCGACGAAGAATTCAAATTTTTCTGACGACACCATCAGCATGAAATCATTGGAATATATCTCGTTAGGAATTCCCATCGTCATCTCAAAAACTGCCGCGCATCATTTTTATTTTGACAGCTCGATGGTCAAATTTTTTGAGCCAGAGAATGAAAATGATCTTGCCATGTCCGTGATATCGCTGCACAAAAATGAGGAAGAGCGAAAATGTCTCGTCAGGAACTCTCAAATTTTTATTGAGAAATATGGCTGGAATCAATCGAAGAAAATCTATTTTCAAATAATTGATCATTTGCTGAATGGAAGTTAAGAAAAATATTTTATTTCCAATTTCAAAAGGCAAGACCAGAAGACCCTGTGCTGCGAATAATGCAAAGTGCTGATCCTGAATCTGAATGCTTCTCAAGGGAAACCAACTCGATTTGATTGCTAAAATTTTCGAGAGGAAATGCAATGCGACGTTATATTATTATTACACCTGTCAAGAATGAAGAAAAATATATTGAACAGACATTAACCTCCATAAAAAATCAGACATTGCAGCCGCAGCAATGGATCATTGTGAATGATGGCTCAGCCGATAAAACGAAGGAAATTATTCTCAGCTATGCGAAATCTTATCAACCGATATTCCTTTTTGATAGACAGCAGAGCGAACAAAAAAGAAAAAGGGGTAGGGGGGTAGTTGATGCATTTTATGTGGGTTTCGAAAAAATTAAGAATGATGATTTTGATTATATTGTCAAATTAGATGGCGATTTGAAATTGCCTGCTGATTTTTTTGAAAAGATAATTAATGAATTTGAGAAAAACCCGAAATTGGGAATTGCGAGCGGAGTTAGCTATATTAACAAGAAAGGCAGGTGGCTGCCAGAGCGGGCAGCAAAAGGATATACTTACGGAGAAACGAAAGTTTATCGAAAAAAATGCTTTCATGATATTGGTGGGCTGATGCCATTTATGGGGTGGGACGGGATCGATCATATCAAAGCCGTCATGCATGGCTGGAATGCCAGTAGCTTTCAGGAAATAATTTTTTATCATTTGCGACCTGAAGGGAAGGGAACTGGAATGCTCAAGGCAAATTATGAACGCGGTCTCGGCTGCTATTTCATGGGGTATCATCCAATTTTTTTAGTGTTAAGGGCGATAAAAAAAATGAAAAGTTATCCATTTGTGATTGGCGGGATTGTTATGATGTTCGGCTATTTTAAATGCAGCTTAGCAAAAGGGAAAAAAATTGATGATCCAAATTTCATAACCTTCCTCAGAAAAAATCAAATCAACAGAATCCTATCCCGAAATCCGGAATATGTTTAATGGCATATTCGCCTTGCTCCAATAATTCCTTTCAAAACCAGAGTCAGATGGTACGGTACTTGCATTTTGAAGTTGGTGCCACGTTTGAGAATTAAATTTAGTCACATTAATTTTAAGAACGTTAGCCATTTTGATTTTAATTCAGTGATTGATTTGCTGATTGCAGCTTTGTAAGTCAATTTCAATCATGAAACGAAATGATCGTTACGTTTTGGAAGGAGAACCAATGCTCAGAGTCACAATTTCAGCCAAGATATTTCTCGTTTCAATTTTAATCAGTTGCCCAATCTTGAGTATGGCAACTCAATTGGAATTGTACATGGCAGATCCTGAAGTTCGCATTGCCCAGAAGATCTACTGCCAAATCAAAGATGTCGCGCCGACTGATAAATTGCAAGTGACTCTTGATGGAAAAATAATATTTGCCAGGAATAGCAATCTGCGATCCGAAGAGATTGTGCTTGTCGATTACCGCAATCAAAAAGCTGGCGTCCATAGCTTATCTGTAAAAATCATTGATCAAAATGGCTCGACAAAAGCAGCCGTCACAAAGACCTGGACGACCCTCCATAACGGAATTCCTGTTGTTGGAATCGATGAAAATAATGCGATTCGCGTAAATGGAGAATTGTTTTTTCCGATTTACGTCGCGCTAAATGAGAGCGATTTTAATTATTGGATCGATCGCGGCTATATCAATACGGGAACCAAAATGTATTATCAAAGTGATAATAACTACACACTAACGACTTATAAAAATTGGTTAGATATCTGTTCTGCAATCGGCGCAAGGAATATTGGACCGGTCACACGATGGAATGGATTGGGCGAGAATATTCATGGCAAAGGCAATGATCTTGAACAAATGAAAGCGTATGTTTCGAGCTTGAAAAATCATCCGGGCGTTTTAGGCTGGCAATGGTCTGATGAGCCTAATGGCGGAGGTAATGACAATCGTGCCCAGCCTGATGAAATTCGATCATGGACAGATTTATGCCATCAACATGACACCAACCATCCTCATTTTGTAAATTTAGGTAATGCATATCATTATGGCCAGGATAGCAATTTTGCAATAAATCTCTGCCAGGAATATAGCTACCTCTATGGATCAAAATATTTCTCTGGCGAGAAAAAACTGTTGGCTGATATTCAGGGATTAGATTATTACCCAATTGAGTATGCAACGAAAGCTCCGCTTGAAGCAAGTTTCGAGAATATGGCAGAAGCGTTTGATCGATTGAGAGAATATAACTACGATCTATGTCCCATTCTCTCCTGGATCGAGAATTGTGATATTCATCCGGATGATAATGGCGATGGCTTGGCTGATGGTCCTCCAGGGAGCGCTTATGCCTGGACGCCTGCCCCAACACCTGCTGAAATGTGGGCTGAATATTGGATAAAAGTAATTCATGGTGTGAAAGGATTTAAAGTCCACCCGTTCTTTGCTTCTGATGGTACGGCTCAACCCCCCAGAAATAATGAAACTTTAGCAAAATTCAAGCGCTGGATTGACGATTTAAAAGGCGCTGTTCTGGGCGCTGATTATAGCAGCAATCAAATCGACGTCAAAGAACTTAGCGGCGGCAGAATTGATGTCATGGCGAAAGAATTTAATGGAATGGGTTACCTGTTCACCGGCAACCTGAAAAGACAATCGGAACGAGCAAGATTTTCCGTTGCCGGACTTCGCTCAGGATCAAAAATTCAAGTTTATGGGGAAGATAGAACGATTACATCGGGGAATGGCTACTTCGAGGATTCTTTTAATCCGTTGGATGTTCATATCTATATTTTATTAGCGCCACCAGGGAATTTGCGCATCGGGCAATAGGTGTTCTTTTAAATACAAAACATGGATATCTCAATCATAATTGTAAATTGGAATTCAGCAAATTATCTGCGCAAATGTCTCGGAAGTATTTTTGATCAAACCAAAAATATAGAATTCGAAATTATCGTTATTGATAATGCATCGTTTGATGGCTCAGATCAAATCGTCAAGGAAGAATTTCCTGACGTTCAATTCATTCAAAGCGATCAGAACATTGGTTTTGCCCGGGCAAATAATTTGGGTTTTCAATATGCCTCTGGTGAAATTTTGCTGTTTCTCAATCCGGATATCGAGGTCATTGGCTCTGCTATCGAAAGAATGTTTTCGCAGCTAAAATCATTGCCGGATGCCGGGGCGGTTGGCTGCCGATTGGTTAATGCAGATTTTTCGGTACAGACGGACTGTATTCAAAATTTTCCAACGATACTGAATCAAGCGCTTGGCATCGATTATTTAATGGACCGTTTTCCAAATTTCAAATTATGGGGCAAGACACCATTATATTCAAAAAACGAAAAACCAATTGCTGTGAATGTCATCATTGGCGCCTGCATTATGATCAGGAGAAATCTGTTTGAAAAAATTGGGAGGTTCACTTCAGACTATTTCATGTATTCAGAGGATGTCGATCTTTGTTATAAAATCAAAAAAGCTCAAAGCAACGTCTATTATCTTAATGAAATAGAAATGATCCATTATGGCGGAAAGAGCAGTATGCATATCCAGAATAGCTTTTTTCGGGCGCTGCAAATTAAGCAATCCAGAATGATTTTCTTTAAAAAAACAAAAGGCAATTTATATGCAAAAGCATATAAATTTGTGATGTTCCTGATCAGCATCGTTCGAATTCTGTTGATTTATATGCTATTGCCGTTTCAAAAATTAATTTCCAAAAATGAAAATTTAATTCATTCGCTGCACAAATGGAAAAGCGTGTTAAAATGGTCATTTGGAATTCATGAGTATATAAAGAACTGACCCCAAAATAAATATTTTTATTTTCTGTCTGACAATCAATATTGATAATCAAGGTTAATTTCGAGGTGGAGGCCTGACATGTTAAACAAAAAAGGATTATCGGTAATTGGGGGAATAGCTGCGTTTCTGTTTTTTGCTTCGTATTCATTTGCCCAGGGTATTGTGATCAATCACACCGCGGTAGAACAATTCGATTCAATTCCACAAGAGTGGATTGTCAAGGCAAAAAATCAATTTAAATTTCACTATCAGCACCGATCCCATGGAAATCAGATCGTTAAAGGCGCTGATAGCATTGCTACACCTCTTTATTCCCTCGCCCGAAAAGAAGAGTCACTTCCTGATGTCGCAAACGCATTGAACATGTATGAAGATCTCTTTCCGGCTGAATGCGAATATTGGGCAGGCGATCCCCCAGTGATACCAGCGTTAGAAAAATATCCATCCATCAATGTATCAATGTGGACCTGGTGCACCGAGTTATTTCGTAAACCTCAGTCCCAAATGGACAATTATTTTGAGGGTATGGAAGCGCTGGAAAAGAAATACCCGAATGTTCAATTTATCTATATGACCGGAAATGCGCAATCCTGGCACGGTCATCATACCTACACAAGTGACAGCGAAGGTTACAATAGCTTTTTGGATAATGAAATTATCAGAAAATATTGTAAAGAAAATAACAAAATTTTATTTGATTTTGGTGATATTGATGCCTGGTACAATGGCGAGATGGCGACGTGTGAATATAATGGAAACGCTTTTCCTCGCGAACATGATCGATATAATAAAGAAGAGACAGGGCATACCTCTTACGAAAACTGTGAGAATAAAGCAAAAGCGTTGTGGTATATGATGGCTGTGCTTGCAGGCTGGACGCCGGATCAGACGCCTGTAGAACTGGTGATGTTTGAAGGGCGCATCGAGGGTAATGCTGTTGAATTGATCTGGAAAACAGCATCGGAAAGCAATAACTATGGTTTTGAAATTGAACGGTCATCCGAGTTGAAGCGATTCCAAAAGATAGCATTTATTAGTGGCAATGCCACGACGTCACAACCGAAGGTATATCAATTTTTAGATGCCGACCCACCCCACGGCATCGCGTACTATCGTCTGAAACAGATTGATTTTAATGGTACGGCTAATTATTCTCCAGAAATTGAGATAACAGTCAGCGGGAATCTGCAAAAATCCTATACCTTGAACCAAAACTATCCCAATCCCTTTAATCCAATCACAGTGATTTCTTATTCATTGCCAGATCTGCAAAAG
>JALOPY010000485.1 GCA_025453735.1 bacterium
TCCATCTCCTCCATCGGTCTGCCTGAAAGATACATCCAGGACGTGCCTCCCAATTCGTGTTCACCATAAATATGGTCAATATATCTGCCGGGCTCTCTTGCAATTTTTTCCCGTGCAAACTGGATTAAGTCCCTTCTTTTTCCAAATTTAAGCGCTTCCACGGGACAGATTTCAACGCATCCAGGGATGCCTCCCTCTTTTGTGATTCGATCAAAACAAAATGTGCACTTTCGAACCTGGGGAGTCAGCGTATTGTCATATTCGTATGCAGGAATTTGAAACGGGCAGGCAGCCATGCAATAGCGACAGCCGATGCACTTCCAGGCATCGTAATGAACTGAACCTGTTTCGGGATGCTTGGTCAGCGCGCCGACAATACATGCTGATACGCAGGCAGCTTCATTGCAGTGCATACACTGCACTTTTACATGATACGGCAATTGCGGATTATTGGGATTTTCGTACTCATTGACGACCGTGTAGGTTGAGTGGTCAGGCCTTCTCATGTTTTCAAAGACTGATTTGTCCTCGAATTCAGCGATTGATTTTTGAGAAAGCTGGTTCACGTTATTACAAGCCCATTCACATTTTCGACAGCCAATACAGATCGTCGTGTCAACCAACACTCCCATCCAGTCTGATGAAATAGATTTGTGAGAAGAAGCAGTCGCTTTTTTGACAGCGCCAGTGATGCCAATCGTGCTCGTCGCGGCTGTAAATTTGAGAAAATTTCGTCTTGTTAGGTCCAATTATTTCCTCCATTTGGTTTGGTTTCTATTGATGATTTACATTTTTCAAATAAAGCTGTTTCTCAATCTAAAGCAAACATATTCTTTTTGTATCAGAATCAGAAAAAAATATTTTGATAAAATTATATTGCAATATCCTGGGAAGATCAGGTTGCTACCTATTGAAGATAGCACAGTTATTCTAAAAATCAAGCACTTTTCTTAAAAAGACAAATTTTATTTCAAAATACGTTGTCTTGTTCAACAAAGAAACATCCGCCAATAATTTAGGGTAATATAAAATCTCGTAAAACCTCAGTCTCTGGTGTATAAACCTGGTTTCTGGCAGAAACCAGGTTTATTATCCACCTGTAAGTGAGCTTTTACAAAATCTCCAATTTTTTGCTTGACAATAAAAAACAATTGGTTTATATTACCTTTGAATTGTTCATGATATTTTAAAAGCAGTAGAATAATTGTATCAAATATTTACATATTCACAAAATTAGATAACCGTAAACTCAATGCTAAATAAAATCAGCTACAAACTCATCCTCGCTGTTGGTGGCACAACGATTTCTATCGTTGCTATTTTCTTTTATTTTATTTTCGAATCGCAACACCGAACAATGATCCAATTGTTGGAGCAAAACGCCAGTCAATGCAGTGAAACGATCAAAAGCGGAACCAAATACGACATGTTGCTAAATCAACGGGAGCATACATACCGAATCATCGAAACCATGAACGATCAACCATGCATCGAAAAAATTCGTATTTTTAATAAGCTTGGTGAAATAATCTATTCAACCGACACAACCGAAATTCATCACATGGTCGATAAAAAAGCAGAGTCATGTTTTGCGTGTCATACTGAGGATGCGCCACTTGAAAAGTTGTCTATTCCGGAGCGAACCAGAATTTTCTCCTCAACGAATAATCAAAAAAGTTTGGCCATTATTAACCCCATTTATAATGAGCCAAGTTGCTGGCAATCGGACTGCCATGCTCATGATAAAAATCAATCTGTTTTAGGCGTGCTCGATGTAACAATGTCATTGAATGAAGTGGAACAGCAAATTGCAGCAAATCGAAAGAAAATTTTGCTGATCGTTATCAGCGCAATCATTGCCATCAGTCTTCTGCTCTGGATATTGGTGCATCAATTAGTTGGAAAACCAGTCGAGCAGTTACTCAAGGCTACAAAAATTGTAGCAGGTGGAAATCTTGAATACAAAATCAAAAAATTTAAAAACGATGAGCTTGGTCATCTCGGTCAATCTTTCAACGATATGACCAGCAAGCTGGTCACCGCGCAGCGCCAGCTCTATCAATCCGATAAATTAGCTTCCCTGGGCCGGTTGACTTCGGGAATCGCACATGAGATCAACAATCCGCTGACCGGAGTTCTTTCGTATAGCAGTCTTCTGCTAAAACGAGATGACTTCGACGCTGAGACAAAAGAAGACCTGGAAGTCATTGTGCGAGAAACGAAACGTTGTCGGGACATTGTCAGAAGATTGTTGGATTTTGCGCGGCAGGAGCCGCCTAAAAAAACAAATATCAATATCAACGAAGTGATTGGAAGAACAATTAGTATTCTTACAAACCAGCTCAATCTAAAAAATATTTCAACAAAAATAAAAATAGCTGATAATTTGCCAACCCTCAAAGCAGACGCAAACCAACTGCAACAGGTGTTTATCAATTTGCTTGTCAACGCGGCGGATGCGATCGATGGAAAAGGTGGTGAGATTCATGTTTCCGTTGACAAGGGCAAAATAAATGAAAAAGAATGCGTGACGATTGAAGTTGCTGATTTTGGCTGTGGAATTCCCCGTGAAAATCTGACCAAAATATTCGACCCGTTTTTTAGCACCAAAGGACAGAAAGGTACGGGGCTCGGCTTAGCTGTCGTGTGGGGCATCGTTGAGCAACATGATGGAAAAATTGAAGTCAAAAGTGAAATGGGCAAAGGGACAACATTCACCCTGCGTTTGCCCATCAACGGTACCACTACTACCTTGATTAAAGAAAAAACATGAGTAATCAATTTGATATCCTTATCATTGAAGATGATCCCGTGATCGTCAATGCCACCGGCAAGGTATTGCGACGAGAAGGCTATAAAATTGATGAGGCTTTGGGCGCGGAAAGCGCATTGAGCAAATTGCAGGCCAACAATTACAAGATCATTGTATCAGATTTAATGCTGCCGCGGACTTCTGGCATAGAAATTATTGAAAAAGTTCAGCACACAAATCCTGAAATTCCGATTATTATTATGACAGGATATGCTGTGGTTGAAAATGCTGTGAAGTGTTTTAAAGCCGGAGCATTCGATTTTATTCCAAAACCCTTTGATATTGATGAGTTGTTAGGAGTGGTCTATCGGGCGATGCGACATGCCGAATTGATGCCGGGAGTGAGTGCAATTGCCAATCATATTCAGCTTCCGCACGAAGGATGCACGGGGTTCATCGGTGCAGGAGAATTTTATTTTTTGGGGCAGCATTCCTGGGCAAACATCGATCCGGATGGGCTCACAAAGATAGGTACTGGTGAAACATTTCCAGCCAGAATGGGTGATATTCGATCGATTGAATTCCCTGCTCTAAATGCGTTTCTATGGCAAGGAAATTTATGCTTGAAAATTATTGCCAATAAGCACCTGGTCCATACCATTTGGTCGCCCCTTAGCGGAAAAATTATTGAGATTAA
>JALOPY010000486.1 GCA_025453735.1 bacterium
AAACTCGGCGATATTCCTGTCGATATTAAGCCGGTTTATGAGATTGAGCAGGCAAAATAATTTTCTTCGTTAAGTCAGCTACCGGTTGCCTGACCGGTCGCTTTATGCTTATCACTTTGAAAAATTAAGCAATTTAAGCGACCGGTTAGTCACTCTGTACACCAGCAACTAAGGTTTTGCCTATAAAAGCTCACTTACAGTTGGAAAATAAACCTGGTTTCTGCCAGAAACCAGGTTTATACACCCGAGACTGAGGTTTTGCTTTTGCCTGAAAATTATAATTGACATTGTGATTATTAAACATTATATTGCGCTCCGGAAAGTGATTGAAATATTCGCTGAACTTTCAGGTTGAAATAATATTTGATCCAGTAGCAGAAGGAGTGCAGTGCCTTTATGCACTGCAACTTGCGATCCATAAAGGGATCGCACTCCGCTATTTTTCCAATGTGACGAAGTCGTACTTATGCGGATCGGAATTGTCTTAAAAAGAAGATTAATGTTCAAATCACCAAGCTAATGACTCACCTGATTGTTGTTTAGGACGTGAGATAAAATAACTTATCCAATAGATTGTCCGATTGTCGTTGCTTACAGTTATCGTAAATTCGGAAATGGTCAATTTATTTAATCTCACGTCCTTAACATCTGTGTAAAAATCTTTGGTCAAACTGCATTCTTCTTCTCAACAACTGAACTTTTATATTGCTTTCTACCCAAAAATTTCATATTTTCAGGGGTTTTATTTTTAATAAAATGAAGGTAACAAGGTAATTATTTTATGTCAACAGAACGAATTAGAAATTTTTCTATTATTGCCCATATCGACCACGGCAAATCAACGCTGGCAGACCGATTATTGGAAGTAACAGGAACGTTCCGCAAAGAGGAAATGGTCGATCAGATTTTAGATAGCATGGACCTGGAGCGGGAGCGCGGCATTACCATCAAAGCCCATGCGATCACAATGAATTATCGCGCCCAGGATGGCAATTCGTACATACTGAACTTGATCGATACGCCCGGACATGTGGATTTCACGTATGAAGTGTCGCGAAGCCTGGCTGCCTGCGAAGGAGCGATTCTTGTGGTCGATGCATCCCAGGGAGTCGAAGCGCAAACCATCAGTAATTTATATTTGGCATTGGAAAACAACCTGGAAATTATTCCAGTTATCAATAAAGTTGATGTAAAGAATGCTCCCATCGATGCTGTGAAACAGCAGATTGTCGAAATTATGGGCATCGATGAAAGCGAAATTCTGCTTTGCAGCGCTCGATCTGGAATCGGAATTGTCGAGATTCTGGAAGCCGTCGTAAAACGAGTCCCCCCGCCAAAAGGTGATCCAAACGCTCCGTTGCAGGCGCTTATCTTCGATTCCATGTTCAACAGTTATCGGGGTGCAATTGCTTATGTTCGCATTTTTCAAGGGCAGATCAAAACTGGCATGCAGATCAAATTCTTTGCCCATGACAAAACGTATGAAGTCGATGAAGTTGGCGTGTTCAAACTGAAAAACATTCCACGAGATCATTTATCGGTTGGTGAAGTCGGCTATATCATTCCAGGCGCAAAAGAAGTGAAAGATACCAAAGTCGGCGATACGATTACTTCCCTGGAAAATCCTGCCCCACTGCCCTTGCCAGGTTATCGGGAGGCAAAGCCGATGGTCTTCAGCAGTCTCTTTCCGGCTGACAACGAAGATTACGAGGATCTTCGTGACGCGCTCGATCGGTTGAAACTAAATGATGCGTCGCTAATGTTCGAGCCGGAAAATTCGATCGCACTCGGATTCGGATTTCGCTGTGGATTTTTGGGATTGCTGCACATGGAAATTGTTCAGGAACGATTGGAGCGGGAGTATAACCTTAATCTCGTCACCACTCTTCCCAGTGTTGCATTTCGTGTCCATAAAACCAATGGCGAAATTTTGCTTGTAAATAATCCGGCAAATCTGCCAGACCAGGGAAACATCGCTCTTATCGAAGAGCCTTATATCCGCGCGAGTATTTTAACGCCCAATGAATTTATCGGAAATATCATGAAAATCGCCCAGGAACGAAGAGGCGTCTATAAAAATACTGATTACATCGATCCCACACGGGCAGATCTGCATTACGAATTTCCATTAGCCGAAATTATCTATGATTTTTATGATAAATTAAAATCGGTCAGCAAAGGATATGCGTCGTTTGATTATGAATTTCTCGATTTTGCTCAAGGCGATCTTGTCAAGCTGGATGTGCTAATTAATAAAGAGCCAGTCGATGCGCTTTCGATCATTATCCACAAAACAAAAGCGTATGAGTGGGGCAGAAAACTATGCCAGAAGTTGAAAGAATTGATCCCGCGCCAGATGTTTGAAGTCGTCATCCAATCAGCGATCGGAAGCAAAATCATTGCCAGGGAGACAATTCGTCCCTTGCGGAAAAATGTGACTGCAAAATGTTATGGCGGCGATATTACCCGAAAGCGAAAACTGCTGGAGAAACAGCGAGAGGGCAAGAAACGGATGAAGCAGCTTGGCAGGGTCGAGATTCCACAGGAAGCTTTCCTTGCCGTGCTGAAAGTTGATTAGGAGAAGTTCATTGATAGAAGCAATTCATCTCACCAAAAAATATGACTCGCTCATTGCCGTCGATGACCTGAATTTACAGATCGGTGAAGAGGTTTTTGTCTTTCTTGGTCCCAATGGCGCCGGCAAAACGACTACCATCAAAATGATGACAGGTTTGTTGCGACCGACTTCGGGCGCGGTTCGCATTGAAGGATTCGATCTTCAGGAACAACCCATCGAGGCAAAAAAGCTGTTCGGGTTAGTGCCAGACACGCCGGTTCTTTACGACAAGCTTTCCCTGAAAGAGTTTTTGCAATTCATCGCCAATCTCTATGACGTCGATCGTCCCACATTTCAGCGGCGCTTCACCAATCTCATAGAGCTGTTCGATCTGGCGTCCCGAGCGGATGATCTCATTCAAGATTTTTCTCATGGAATGCGGCAAAAAGCAATCCTCGCCGCCGCGCTCATTCATGATCCAAAAGTGTTGTTTTTGGATGAACCGACCGTCGGATTGGATCCAAAAAGCTCACGAAATTTAAAGGACCTGCTGCGTGGTTTGGTCAAAAAAGGGACGACTATTTTCATGTCCACCCATATTCTTGAAATTGCAGAGGTCATGTGCGATCGTGTGGCAATTATCGATAAAGGCAAAATAATCGCCTGCGGCACCATGGAAGAGCTTCGGATTCGATCCCGCCAGAAGGATCAAAGTCTTGAGGAGATTTTCCTCGAGCTCACCGGAGGAAGCGAATTCGATGAGGTATTAAAATATTTAGAGGATAAATAACATGAACCTAAAACATATCCTCTTGCTGCTAAAATTGAAAATTGCCATCCTCAAGAATGGCTTCGCCAAAGGTCCACGCAAAAAGCGAATGCGGAAGTTCTT
>JALOPY010000487.1 GCA_025453735.1 bacterium
GTTGGTTCCGGTGTTTATTTCTATCGCATTAAATCTGACCGGTTTGAAGCGACCAGAAAGCTGGTCTTGCTCCGCTAGACTGGCGGCGAAAATAAATTTTGTCATCGGAAAGTTTTGATGTCATTTGCTGTATCGGAAATTTAAAGTTTGTGTCAAAAATACGATAAAAAAACCTTACAAGGAGCAACTACCTTGCGGGGACAGGGGAGCAAATAGAGACTCACGGAGATTTTTGGGGTAGGATTCTTTTGCGTTTATAAAACTCCATTTAAGCTCCGCTTGCTCCGTTGCTCATTGTAAGTGAATTTCTTCATAAATCAATGCTCCCCCCAAATGGCGCATCTTCGATTTGCGAAGCTACGTTCTTCCTTGAAAGTTAGCTTCGAAATTCGTAAATGCCAAAATCTGAAAAAGGTGGATTTAAGTCCCAATAAACAGATAAATCCAACTGATGAAAATTTAGAACACGAAAAAAAAATCATCAGTTGGGTTTTCCTTAGGCGAATGCGGCTTAGTCGCATCTGCCTCTGGCACGATCAATTTATTATAGAAATGCGCCCAGGCGCATTCGCCTTTGGCGTGATCTGCCGCAGGAAGATTGTTTCTATCCGTTGAACAAAAAGAATTTTCAACTTGATCTGACAATCAAAGTCATCCCAAAAAAAATTCCCATCAACATAAAAAAACCGCTTGACTTTGTATTAGTTTTAATTTATATTCATTCTAAATTAGAAACTATTCCTAATTCGGTTAGTGACCAAAATGGAAAAATACAAGCAGATACTGGTTGATCGAGGAATCAAGCCGACATACCAGCGAATTAAAATCCTCGAGTACCTGGACAAAAACCATTCTCATCCCACCGTCGATATGATTTACGGGGCGTTGTATAAGAAAGTCCCCACGTTGTCAAAAACCACGGTTTATAATACACTGGATATATTCCGGGAATACGACCTCGTTGATGTTTTAACCATAACAGAATCTGAAATTCGCTATGAATATGTTCTTCAGCCGCACCATCATTTTTTCTGCAAACGATGCGGTAAAATTCTTGATCTCGATGTCAATTGTGTCTATCAAGAAGCGATGTGCGTGGAGGGACATAAAATCGAGGCGATACATGGCTATTTCAAAGGGATTTGCAGTGAGTGTTTATTAAAGAATGAGAATGTTAGCTAACAATACAAGGAGTTATTCATGCCACAAGAGCAAGCTTTAGACATAATTAAAGGCGCGATTTTATTGGAGCGAAAGGGCAAAGCCTTTTATGAGACGACGGCTCGAACTACCCAGAGCGAAGCTGTCAAAGAGATTTTTGAAACCATGGCGGCAGAGGAGGAAAAGCATATCGAAATCCTATCCAAACATTTCGAGAGCCTGGTTCGGTCAGGGAAATTGAGCCAGGTAAAATATGATGCAAAACCTCACCAGATAAGCGCCGCAGTATTGACAAAGCAGATTCGTGAACAAATTACAGCCGCCAGCTTTGAAGCCGCTGCAATCACGGCTGCCATGTCCATGGAAGATAATGCCGTAAGATTCTATTCCCAACGAGCGCAAACCACAACGAATCCACTGGAAAAAGAATTGTTCGACTGGCTATCGAATTGGGAGAAGACGCATCTGCAATTTCTCAGCGATCTCGATAATGAGCTCAAGGAAAGCGTCTGGTTCGATAATCAATTCTGGCCCATGGCTTAATTGGGAAGTAAATGTCACTTGAAAATATCATCTTAAAAAACAGAGGAGAATTACTCAATGAAAAAAATGACTGAAAAAGCATTAAGTGAAGCATTTGCCGGCGAATCCATGGCGCACATGAAATATCTCGCATTCAGCGAAGTCGCTGAAAATGAAGGTTATCCCAATGTGGCAAAATTGTTCAAGGCAATTTCCTATGCGGAACAGGTTCATGCAATCAATCATGCAAAAAATTTAGGATACCTGGGCAAGACCGAAGAAAATCTCCAGGGTGGCATCGACGGCGAAAATTTCGAAGTCGATGAAATGTATCCTGCTTATGATGCTGTTGCAAAACTTCAAAACGAAAAAGGCGCTGAACGATCAATTTACTACGCCGTGGAAGCTGAAAAAATCCACTCTGCTTACTATCAGGAAGCAAAGGAAAAGGTAAAACAGGGCAAAGATTTTAGTTTGAAGTCAGTCTATATCTGTCCTGTTTGTGGCTACACCCAGGTCGATGGCGAATTGCCCGATAAGTGTCCTGTCTGCGGTATTGCCAGCAGCAAGTTCAAGAAGTTCTGATTTCCAGACGCCTGATGGTGAACCATCAGGCTAAGAAGTGAAAGCATCCTGAAGAATGCTATTAAAAATGAGGTATTGAAATATCATACCTGAATCGTTATAAAATGAATTCAGAAAAATTGTATGAGCTATTCTGTTGGAATTGGACCATTCAAACAGAATAGCTTTTTTTATTTTAGTGGAATTGATGTCCATAAAATTATTTCAGTTTTGATAGAAAATCTTTGAATCGAATAACTTTCTTATTCATCTAAAAAGTTAAATTCAAAATTTTAAAACTATCAATAGGAGCACAATTATGAAAAAATACATGTCTCTTCTTTTAGGGTTGATTATATTGATCGCAATTAGCGACAATACAATGCAAGCAAAAGACAATCAGAAAGGAGTAACAATGAAATCGATTTATGACTTTACCGTGAAAGACATCGATGGAAAAGATGTGAAGTTAGAGCAGTTCAAAGGCAAAGCGATTCTGATCGTTAATGTTGCCAGCAAATGTGGTTTCACTTCCCAATATGAAGGATTGCAAAAAGTCTATTCGCAGTACAAAGATAGGGGATTTGTCATCCTCGGCTTTCCTGCCAACAACTTTCTGGGACAAGAGCCAGGCACGAACGAGGAGATAAAGCAATTCTGTTCGCTAAATTATAACGTCACCTTCCCGATGTTTTCCAAGATTTCGGTGAAGGGAAAAGACATCGATCCGCTATACAAATTCTTGACCGAGAAAGAAACCAACCCCGAATTCTCCGGGGACATTAGTTGGAATTTCAATAAATTTTTAGTCGATCCGGAAGGCAAAATTGTAGCTCGATTTGGCTCCCGGGCAAAGCCTGAAAGTGAAGAAGTGATTCAGGCGATTGAAAAAGTATTGACATCTAAAGAGTAAATTTTATAAATCGCCACTGAAACGTCGCCAGGATGCAAAGAAACATTTATTCTGCTCGTTCAAATTACACATCTTTGGGCTTCAGCGCTTCAGTGGTATAATAATAATAATGAATTTTGAATTGAAGGAGAACTATAATGATTCACATGATGGAAGTCGTCGGAATATCGACGATCAGTTTTTCTGAAGCAGTAAAAAGCGCCGTCAAAAAGTTGGCTGACGGTGGAAATAAAATGTACTGGTTTGAAATCGTGGAACAGCGTGGCGCGGTTAAAGG
>JALOPY010000488.1 GCA_025453735.1 bacterium
TTCATTCCCGCCGCGCCTAACTTTTGAATAGCATCGGAATAGCGGGGCAAAAATTGCCAAAGATCGTTTGGCAAACCATTAAGATCGAAATTCAGGTACAAGTAATTCACGCCGTTTGAAAAAACATCATTGGTTAGGAACTCCACATTGCCCGGAAGCTGTTCGATCGTTGTTGGGATATGTTGCGGCTTTCGGGGCAGGTCAGATACCTGAAGCTGCGGCAGCGTAGCCAGCGCTTCGGGCGAATTGGGCGTCCCGGAAATTTCCTCCAATTGTTCTGCCTCGTTTGCGATTGCTAAGAGCTGATCCTCTGTATATTGAGAGCGCGTCTGCTTCATTCGTTCAGCAAAAGCAGCATCATAGCGCGACTGCCATTCCCTGTCCGGTTTGAGAACGAACGCCAAACGATGATTATTTTTTAAAATTCGTTCTTCGATTAATTTATTAAAAAATTTCCCATCAGTTTCATAATTTTGCCGACAGGTTGCCAGATGCTCGTTCATGCGCACGAAAGTCAAAGGGTCTGCGCCAAAAATCCAGGCATTCAGCACACGATCCATGAGATGCAACGGATAGGACGGCAAAATCTCTCGATAATGATAAGCTGCCTGTTGAAACGCCGCATCGACCCGCTCCCGGTCGATCTCATTTTTCGCGATGTCAGTCAAAGTTTTTAAAACCAGGTTGACAAAAGCTTCAGTGCGATCGCTTTCAGCGCCTTTCAATCCCACACTGAATACCGTTTCCAGTCCGACAGCACTGAATCCTGAATAGATCAAATCCTGTCCCAATTTGGAATCGATGATCGCTTTCTTCAATGGCGCCGCTTCATTACCCAGCAGGATATTCGTTAAAATATAAAAACTGGCAATATCCACAGGATCTGTGCCGCTGCCAACCAGCCAATTTATGACGATATACGTTTTCTCATTTGCAGCCTCCTCTGTTCCAATCGGATAGGATTCGATCATGGTGCGCGGTTCATTCCAGCGAGGCTGAAAACCGATCTCTGGCTGAACTGCCTGGCGATCAAAAGCATTCAATTTTTCTTTTAAAAATCCGAGATACTCTTTCGTTGGAATATCACCATAAAATATAAAATAGCCGTTGCTGGGATGATAAAAGGTTCGAAAAAATTGTTTGAAATCGTCATAAGTCAAATCAGGAATGCTTTCAGGATCGCCGCCCGATTCCCTTCCGTAAATCGAATCGGGAAACAAGGCCCGGCTCATGTCTCGGTATAGCCTGGATTCGGGATCAGAGAAATTGCCCAGCATTTCATTGTAAACAATGCCATTAATCGTCAAATCGCCAGTTGGATTATCGCTATCTGCTGGCGCCAGGTGATGGGCTTCCCGCTTGAAAGTCTGCTCGGTCAATAGCGGATAAAAAACTGCATCGAAGTAAACCTCTGCCAAGTTGAACAAATCCTGTTTCACATTGCTGGCAACCGGATAGTAAGTGCTTTCCCAGCCCGTCATGGCATTGATGAATGTCGCCATGCTCATTTTCACCATCTCGAAGAACGGTTCCCGCACCGGAAATTTCCGCGAACCTGCCAGCACACAATGCTCCAAAATATGCGGCACACCCGAATCGTCCGGCGGCGGTGTTGGAAAACTGATGGAGAACAGGTTTTCGGCATCACCGGTGTAAAGATGCAGCAATCGGGCGCCGGTTTTAATATGTTCTAACTGAACAGAAATAATATTCAAATCATTCAGCTTCGTTATCGCTTTTACAACAAATCCGTCAATTTGATTATTCACTTGTAATTCAACGCTTAAATCAGGCATTTATTATTCTCCCATATTTTTAAAAATCTTTGAAGAGACTGAAACTCAATGTTTGATCCCAGAACTCTTCAGTAACCTGATAGAATTGAGACAAAGATATTTTTGATCGATCCGCTTGGCTCAATAATCTCTTTAAAACAACTTGTAACATGATACTAAATTAGCTGATTATTGTCAATAGAATTTTTGTGTTTCAGTAAACTTCTTGTTGACAAATAGAAAATTTTTTGTATATTATAAGAAAACCGGAGTGCTTTATGCTGACTAAAGAAATAATTCTGGCATTTTTAAAAGAACATTTTCACACGCTAAAATCGAACTATCACATTATTCGAATAGGTTTAATTGGATCGTTTGCCAGAGACGAGCAGAATGAAAATAGCGATATCGATTTGCTAGTAGAATTTGAACCGGGCACAGAGGATATTTTTGATGTAAAAACAAACTTTAAACATTTTTTAAAATCCAAATTTGACCGCGATATCGATATCTGTCGGGAGAAATATATAAAGCCTTTTATAAAGGATTATATTTTGAAAGAGGTCATCTATGTCTGATAAAGACAGAATGAATCTACTCTCCATGTTAGATGCCATAAAAAAGATTATCGAGTATTCTGAACCTTATGAGAACGCCGATCAATTTCATCAGAGTCAAAGAGATTTTGATGCCGCAATGATGAATTTTATAGTTCTGGGTGAAATGGTTGCCAGACTGTCTGACGATTTCATTGAAAAATATAATCATATCGACTGGTTTAAAATTCGTGGCTTCAGGAATATAGTAGCTCATGAATATTTTGGAATCGATGCTGAGGAAGTCTGGCAAATCATTCAAAATCATGTGCCCAAATTGAAAAACGATCTGACAAAAATAATAAATCTAAAATCTTAAATGAGCCCACTCTAAAAAGGCTTCGACCGCGAATTTCGCCAATTTAAGCTAATTGAATTTATTGGAATTCAAATTGGCAGAATTGGAAAAATTAGCAACATTAGCGGTTTTTAGAGTGAGCTCTTAATTCTAAAATCCAAAATCTAAATCACATGCTCGCTCAAATAAATCTTATCGATCAGTTCCTTATAATTCTGCTCCACGACGTTTCGCTTCACTTTCAAGCTCGGCGTCAATTCGCCTTTATCAATCGTGAGCGGCTCGGGCAATAGCGCGATCTTCTTTACCTGCTCGAACCGAGCAAAATTGGATTGAAGCTGCTCCACTTCCTGCCACACGAAATTTTTCACTTCGGGATGATCGACTAATTTTTTATTGTCCGACACGTCGCAATGATGCTTATCCGCCCATTTTTTTAAATTCTCATAATTCGGGATAATCAGGGCGCTGATGAATTTGCGATTGTTGCCGATGAGGCACACTTCGTCGATATATTTGCTCGCTTTTAGCGCATTCTCGATCGGCGCGGACGCGATATTTTTCCCGCCAGAAGTAATGAGAATGTTCTTCTTTCGATCGGTCAAATACAAATAATTATCATCATCGAGATGACCGATGTCGCCGGTGTGCAGCCAGCCATCTTTGTCGATTGCCTCTTCAGTCAATTCGGGCTTGTTGAAATAGCCCGCCATGACCGTCGGTCCTTTGATCAGTACCTCACTATCGCTGGCGATTTTC
>JALOPY010000489.1 GCA_025453735.1 bacterium
TTTCTACAAAAATGCGACATGGGGAATCGGACTTGTCTAATTTTTTTTTGATTTTTTGAGTTGTACATTTTCATTTATCCTTGATTTGGTTTATGATCTTAAAGTTGGTGCAGGATTATTCCGCAGGGTAAATCACTGATTCACCCTGCGGACTGTCATTATGCTTTTGTAGCCAGCTAAGCCATCGGTCTTTATCTTATCAGCGTCAATTTGCGGGTCATGACATAATCCGCGGCTTTCATTCGGTAGAGATAAACACCACTGGCGACCTCTTTGCCGGAATCATCTCGGCCATTCCATTCCACACTATGGACTCCAACTGATGCGAATTCATTGACCAGCGAACGGATCTTTTGCCCTTCCATATTATAAATGGAAATTTCCACCGTAGCGTCCTTTGGCAATTGATACTGAATGGTTGTCGTTGGATTGAAGGGATTGGGGTAATTCTGTTCCAACGAAAATTCATGAGGAATCACTGACTTCCCCGTTTCGATCTGAGCGACTGGTTTGCTAAATCCTCGCTGCCATTTTTTAATGACACCGCCCTCAAAATCGGCAGTGTACATCGTGACGCGATCCGATGCAAATGCTACCCCACGAGGCGAATAATAGGTGCCATCGAGTGGCGGTTGTGGTCCCTGATAAGGTGGCATACCAACATTTTCTCCGACCTGATCAACAATTTCATAATTCTGCAACGGATCCAGTGCATACCAGCCATTCAAATCGTCGGGACCTACATCCCAATATGAGCCAACCCAGATGCGACCGTCGAAATCTACATCCAAGCACTGGCCCCAAATCGCAGGTTGGTACTGCCCAACTTTTTCATAACTACCGTACGGACCTGCATCGCTGTGATAATGGATGATACCATTCCCCTCTTCGCCGCCGTAAATTCTACCCACAAAAATATCCTTTCCATTGGGTCGAACGACTACCGATCGCTGAATCGATTCCACAGATTCATCGACATACCCGACAAGTTGAAAATTTCTGTTGTAGATATAAAACGGTTTTCCATTCGGAACCACATGCGTTATGTAGATAAAACCGTTTCTATCACATGCTGCTTCGGTTAAGGCAACGCCTTGCCATGGAGTCACTTTATTCATGGCTTCATAAGTCAGGTAATTAATTCTCCATAATTTGTCCCACGCAGTATATAAAACATTACCATCTCTATCCAAACTTAAACCCCGACATCGATCCGACAATGTTTCCGTATTACCGTCATAAGTCAATGTCTCAATTGTGTGATGGAGCGAACCATCCGCATTAAAAATATAGATCGGGAAAGAGGACATCCAGTACCCACCGTAAATCCCCACCCATATTTTGCCATTGGGCGTAACAACAACGCCATGAGGATAATCTAAATAGGCAAAATCTTCAACATAACTCCATTCTTGTGCTGGAGCAATTGTTGCAAAAGCAAACAAGAGAACGATGAGAATCAGACATTTTTTCATGGTATGTCTCCTTTTCTGTGACGTTATTTTTGAAGGTTATAAATTAGTAGATTCTAAATCCAATTTAAAACGCGGGGATCTAATCTTAACTGGCGGTGAATGACAATAGAACGATCGACAATCTTCATTGAGATCCGTTTTCGGTTTGAATAAGGAAATTCCCCTAGATCTTTGAAAATCACTTTGACAGGATGGTCTCGTCGTTTGAGAGAATCGTTGGAAACTCTGGTTCGAGAGTTTTAGAAATAGGCTAAACACTTCATCACCCATGCTCAATAGAGTTTGTTCGATTGCAAGCACAGCGATGTCAGAATAAATATTTCTTAATTGTTCCTACGTCAGGATGAGAAATCACTGGTATGATCATGCCAAATTTTTGGCATCGTTTGAGCAAATAGGTCAATATCAGGCTTCGGTTCTGTCTCAGAAAAGAATCAGTAAACAAGAGGAGTGTTTATCATCAGCATCGTAATAGTTTGCTCGAAACTAAGATAATAGAATAAATGACAAAGTCAAGTCTTTTTTTATTTTCTGAAAAATTTGTTCGGATCGTTTCAGATATTACGAAGATAATACAATGAGAGAAGACATTGTCCCTATGGGCGATTCAGTCGTTCCATCATGGAATAGAGCTTGCGCCTGGTGATCCCTAACAATTTTGCCGCATTGCTTTTATTTCCCCCCGCTTTTTTGAGCGCTTTGTAAATCAATTCTTTTTCGACGTTATCGATGGAAAGACCTCCTTCCGGGATTTCAAGCGAAAGGGAGCCGGCGCCTGGCGCGATCCCCTGGAATTGAAGAGGCAGAAATTCGACAGTAATCTGGTCATCGCCGCTCAGGATAATCATTCGCTCGATAATATTTTCCAACTCCCGAATGTTGCCGGGCCAATGATAATTCATCAGCGCGCGCATGGTGTGCGGATCAATTTTATCTCCGGACTGGTGATTCTTTTTCAAAAAATGAAGAACAAGATCGGGGATGTCCTCCTTCCGATCACGCAGTGGCGGAAGGGTGATCGGGAACACGTTCAGTCGATAATATAGGTCCTCCCGAAAAGCATTGTTTTTCATCAGCTCTTCGAGGTTTCGATTCGTCGCCGCGATGGTGCGAACGTCCACCGGAATCATTTCCTCGCTGCCGAGACGGGTAATCTCTTTCGATTGCAATACCCGCAATAGTTTCACCTGGGTGGCTGGCGACATATCGCCGATCTCATCTAAAAAAATCGATCCGCCAATCGCCAGCTCAAAACGACCCCGCTTCTGTTTTTCCGCGCCGGTGAATGCGCCTTTTTCGTGGCCAAATAGTTCGCTTTCGAGCAACGTCTCGGGCAATGCGGCACAATTCACCGCAATGAACGATCCATTGGCACGAAGGCTCTGCTGATGAATCGCCTGGGCGATCAGCTCTTTGCCGGTGCCGCTTTCTCCCCGGATCAGAACTGTTGCATCACGAGGAGCGACTTTCTCGACCATTTGATAAACTTTTACCATCGCCTCGCTTTGCCCGATGATGTTTGACTTTCAATTTCATCTCGACCATCTCGAATGGCTTGATCAGATAATCGTACGCGCCTTTGCGCATCGCTTCCACCGCGGTTTGCGCGGTGGCATAAGCGGTCATTAAAATGACTTCCGTATCTGGCGAGGTTTTTTTTACGTGATCACGATGTCAAATTCGCCCTTCTGAAATTTTTGAACGCCAGCGTCCCCATCGTAAGCCACTTCCACATGATGCTGGTCCAACTCCAATGCAGCCTTTAGCACGCCGCACATCCGTTTTTCATTGTCGATGATCAAAATATTTCCGCTCATTCTTTTTCCTCATGGTTTAATTTAAATCTGGGATATGGAAACGCATGGGGCAGAGCGCATAGCGCATAGCACGCCATGCTCTATGCGCTATGCGCTACGTTTTCATCGGCAAAAAAACCCGAAACGTCGTCCCCTCGCCGGGCTGGGATTCTACCTCGATCCAGCCGCCATGTTTTTCAACGATCTGTTTGCTGATCGCCAGGCCCAGTCCACTGCCCGAAGATTTCGTGGTATAAAAAGGCTCGAAGATTTTATTCACATCTCCCTCGATGCCCGTTCCATTATCCGATATGCTGATTTTCGCGTAGACTTTATTTTTCAGATTTACGCTGGTTAGATCAATCGCTATCACGCCCACCCGATCGATAGCCTGAATTGAATTGATCAGCATATTAAACAACACCTGCTGAATGGCGTTCTCATCAAACAGAAACGGCTGCAGCTCAGCCGATGAAGCAAAATTAACGCTGATTGTTTTATCAGGATCTTCCCGCTCGATCGCTGCCACGGCTTTTTTGATCATGTTTTCAATCCAGGCTGATTTCAGCTCCAACTTCGGCTCCCGGGCAAACGATAGAAAATTATTGACCAGATGATTGAGCCGTTTCACTTCTTCGGAGATATAATCAAACAGCTCATCGGTTTTATCTGGATCGATATATTTTTCTTTCAGCACATCGGCAGTGCTTTTGATGATCCCCAATGGATTTCGGATTTCGTGCGCCATGGAAGCTGCCATCTGTCCCATTGCTGCCAGCTTTTCCGATTGCTTCAACGATTCCTGAGTGCGGATCAACAGAGAAATCATCCAGGAAATGAAAAAGGAAAATACCACGATCAAGCCCAAGCTAATGAATCCCCCAATAATTAGCCCGCGCCTAAACAGACTGAGAATCTCAAAAAAATCTGCATTGGCTTCGAGCACCAGCAACGCAACGATATCCCGGGACGCGTCTTTGAGTGGCGCATAGACATTTTTAAACCGATTACCTGCAACGATGTGAATGGGCGAGGCAGATATGGAATCCTGCCACGCTCGCCAGATAGCGATGCTATCCTGCTGCAAATAAGTCCGTCGTTGTTCGATTCCGAAGCCGGTTCCGCCATCTGATAGCACCACAAAATTCCGGTCGATGATGAACGCGGCCTGCAGCTCTTCTTTGTCCACGAGCTGACGTAAATCCTGTTGAATGAAAAACACGGCAAATTCAGGCTCATTATTTGACAGCAGATCATCGATGTATTGATTATTGATATTTCGTTGCATCAGGCGGGCGATCGAGGTGAGGTGTTTTTCCAATTCGCGTTCCAGGTAATTGCCCATTCGCTGGAGAAAAAGCCAACTGCCTAAATTAAAAAGCAGCAGCAGGAGCGCGGTCGCAATAACCAGAGAGCGGACATAAAGTTTTCGTTTTTGGAGCAAGCGTTCTGCTGTATTTTTGGCAGGAGTCATCGGTTTCCCTCTTTGAACAGTTTCAGCCATTCACTGATTTCTTTTTCGGAAACCTGGGAATCGAACTTCTGTTCCACCTGGTCCTGGTTCGGATGTTTGGTAGCACGCTGGTAGAATTCATTGGGAGAGAGAACCTGTGCTTGCACCTGCCTGGCAAATTGCACCAGGGCGTTGTCGGCAGACACGAGCACCACTGCTTTTTTGTTGCTGTTTTTTTGAATTAGCCGCTGGATGACCGGATCAGCTTTCTCCGGGAATTTGGAATAAATGACCTGGAGCGATTGCTCTGTATAACGCGCTCCATCGATGTAGCCGACTTCGTCCCCATCAAACACCACGGTCATCTTGATCTTTTTTCCTGAGCGATAACTGCGAATGAGCGAGATCAGCTCGTTTCGAGCCTGATCGAGTCCAGCGCTCAACGCATTGCGAAATTTTTCAAGACTTTGGATCACATTATAGCCATCAATGATATAATGTGGATTCATTGTTTACCTTTAGGACTGTGAATTAATCAGGTTACTCATTTGATAAAACAATCTTGCCTTTTTATGAGTAAGGATCATTTGCAAAAGGAACAATTATTTAATAGTTTCGGAATTTCAAAGTTTGTCTAAAAATTACGATAGAAAAATCTTACAAAGAGCAACGGAGTTAACAGAGATTCACGGAGATTTTTTTTGGAGAGTCTTTGGCGGTTCTAAAACTCCGTGTAGTCTCCGCTTGCTCCGCTTCTCATTGTAAGGGAATTATTCATTAATCATTGCTTCAAAAAAACGGCGCATCTTCGATTTGCGAAGCTATGTTCTTCACGTCCTTTATTTGTCTCGTAATTCAAATATGCCATCCCAATCCACCGGCCGGGGGAACTCGATAAAATGCTTGCAGCGACGGATAAATTCATGGGAAGGTCCATCATCGGGATGGAGTGATAACGCTTTTTGAAACATATTAAAAGCATGAATCCAATCCCGCTTGCGATAAATTTCCAGTCCTTTCAAAAAATATTCCAGGGCGCTGGAACGAACCGGGTTGATTTCTTCCGTTTTCTTGCCGATCAATTCATAGATCCGGACGGGTTTGTTTTTTCCTTTTACGCGAATGTAATCCAGCTCGCGACACCAGAATTTATCATAAACTTGATTGAAAGTATCTTCGCTGATGATGATTGAAGTGCCGTACATTTTATTGACGCCTTCAAGTCTTGAAGCGAGATTCACGCTGTCGCCAATGACAGTATAATCAAATCGATTCTTGCCGCCGATATTGCCGGCAATCATGGGGCCGGAGTTGAGTCCGATCCTGACGTAAAAAACAGGCTTGCCTTCACGCTTCCACATCGCCCGCAAAATTGCTAATTCCTTTAACATATCAAGAGCGGCATTACAGGCTGAAACCGCGTGCTCTTTCTGTTCCACCGGCACGCCGAATATAGCAACGATGGCATCCCCTTCGTACTTATCCAGGTAGCCTTCGTAACGCAACACGATGTCAGTCATGGCGGACAGGTATTCATTCAAAACAGAGACCAGCTTCTCCGGCTCGAGGTTCTCCGAGACAGTCGTAAAATCCTTAATATCAGAAAAAAATGCCGTGGCTACTCGGCGCTCCCCGCCCAGTTTCAGCATGTCCGGATTTTTCAACAGCTCGTTCACCACCGTAGCGGAGAT
>JALOPY010000490.1 GCA_025453735.1 bacterium
GAGCCAGATGATCACCTCGAAAAATCCGAGCAACGGCGCAACAAAGCGATTCCCTCGTGATAATAGAATCACGCGAATCGTTCCAATCGACACATCAATAATTCTTGCAAAATAAATCAAAGCAGGTACAATCAAATAATTCACCAGATTTTCAGACATTACAATCCCTATATTTATTCAATTGAAGTTAAAAATTCTTTATCAATGCTCCCGTATTGCCAATCAGATTACACCGCGCGGCGAAGCCGCAAAAAAAAACTTAACACTAAGATACTATGTTAAAAGTCAAGTAAAAAATAAAGTTCACAAAGAAAAAAAATAATTATCTTGATCTTGCTTAGCGCTTTTTGGATTCTTGAGTCTTCGTGCTAAAAGAATTTTTTGTCCCCCCCAAAAAAGATCTGCAATATTATAGAATCCCACAAAAAACCAGAGGCAGGCAGCCTAACACTTTTACCATTGACTTTTCAAATATAACAACTCAAAAAATAAAAATCAACTGCAAAAATTCAAACAGCAATAGTTCAAAGCAATAAAATCATCAACATGGCAAGCGAAAAAAACAGCTTTCAAAGAGATTTCATTTTTTTGCTTAGATTCAGGCAAGCAAAAATAAAACGTGCCAGATACTTTCATAAGCTCTGGCACGCCTATCAATTGAGGAGATTGATATTATATTGATTGGATGGTGGGGTTGCTTGCACGCCTATCAATTGAGGAGATTGATATTATATTGATTGGATGGTGGGGTTGCTTTGCTGCATTTTTATTAATGGACAATCTACTTGTTTTTTTGTTCCTTAATTGATGTGATTTGATTTCTTGCCTGCTCTGCAAAATCTCCGCCGATTTCAACAACCTTATATAATTCAGATAGAGCTTTCTCCAGGTCATTTGTTTTTTGATAAGCACTTCCAAGATACCAATGACATTTTTCGAGTAATAGCTCTTTCTCTTGCTTCTGGCATAACGATCTGGCAGTTATCAGATGATTAATTCCTTTTTTATATTCTTCTGTGAGAATAAGGGAAACGCCCAGGTAGAAATGGCCATACGGATCGTTTTTCTTGCGTTGTACATAAGCGCTTAAACTTGGTATTGCTTCTTTATAATGTTTCTCTTGATAATCCTTTATCCCTTGATTTAGCAAAGTTTCAGTTGTTCCCAAACCATCAACCATTCCTCTTAACTTAAGCGACAGATTGGACGCATTATCCTTTATGCCATGTTTCGAATCGGGCATCGAGCCAGGAAAATACAACAAGCAGAAAAAGAATATCGCGACGACAGCCACTGGCAATAAAATTTTGAAAGTTGGTTTTCCCCATAACTCTAATGCCGATAAATAAATCGAATTGATCTCTTTCTTCATTATGTCACCAACTTTTTTGAGATATTTGCCAAATTGAATTGAAGGTATTGTTCGCGGTTGCAGCGCATCGTTGAAGCATTCTGGGATTTTTTGCATATTTTCGATTGCTGGAGAAAGTTGATAGGTTTCTTGAAAACAGGCATCACACTCCAGTAAGTGGGCTTCAACACTAATTTTTTGCTCTTCCTGGAGCAAGTTAAAGTGGTACAGACTTACCAATTTTTTCATTTTTGGATTGATGCATTTCATTTTATATTGCACCTCGCTTCTCTAAATTCTTTTTCAATTTTTTTCTCCCGCGAAATACGCTGACATCTAAGGTGGTTCGAGAAATACCCAATTCGTGCTGAATTTCCTCGCGTGTATATCCATGTATGATAAATTTAAATATTTTCTTTTCCGTGTTATTCAGTTGATATAGTGAATACTTGATTTCATCAATTAACTCACAGGAATCAAAACAATTTTCTAATGATGAGTTGCAGTCATGTAGCTCAAGAACCGCATTTCGATTTTCTTGTATGAGGTTGTTCCGTCGCAGCTCTGTTCGGTAATCGCCTCGCATGACTTTATCCAACACACCAAACGCCCAGGGCAATATGCCTCTCTCAAATTCGACTTCTTTATATTTATCATAAATAATTAGCATCGCATCGTGCACAATATCTTCATTCGTTTTCATGTTCATTCTTCCCGGTTCTCCATCTTTTTCGGTTTATTCGTTCCACAAGCTTCTGTCGAATCATCGAAAAAAGCAGGTTTTCAGCTTCCTCATCCCCCTGCTTTGCCAGCTCAGCCAAAATATTTGCAATTGCCCCATCAACAACATTATGCAGAACATTGATTGCTAATATCAAAGAAAATGTTGAGCTATTTACCGGATACAGCTTTTTTAGCTCGCTGAGCGCAAATTGACATATTTGCTCTGCTTCGATTTCCAGGTCGATACGTTTAACTATTACTGGATTTTTCTGTAGTTCAAGTGTGATCAGTTTAAAAAATCTTACACGCAATTTTGAGAAAAAAAGCTCTTCAGCGTTCTGGTCACCTGATCTGGCAGCGCGAATTAGATCTTCAAGTGTCGATTGAATTTTCATAAATTCTCAGAATGCCTATAAAGTCATTTTAATTTGTTAGTACAAATTTTATAAAAAAATATCTAAAAATCAAGAGAAATGTTAAAAATTTTTCAATTATAGTGTTTATGCAGCTAAAAAGAAGGATTTTAAATTTGGAGAAGTTATATATTTTAAATAGTGTTGAAACAATTCAGGTGATGATTTCATTTGGCAAAAAATCAATTATCCACTAATGTTGGAAATATGTTATTATTGGATACCTCGTAAGAATTTCTACAAGTTTTTATCCTTTCGTTAAGTTATAAACTAAACTAGCTCTCCCCCTCTTTTGGAACCGATAAATATGCGTAGGCATTAAACGCTGCCAGCGCATGTTCTGCTTGTTCAGAAATATTGATGATCTTCACATCACTATCTTTGGTGCGAACTTTTGCAGTGGCTTCGATTAGCGTTGCAATAAAATCTGGCTCTGGATTATCAATATTAGTCATATCAAGAATGATCTTATAGTAACAATTTTTAAAACATTTATTAAAAGCAGCGGTGAGATAGGTTGTTAAAAGCTTGCTGCTAAGCGGCTCCATGAATTTTATTTTGATAATGTCTCGATTTTTGCCTAATTTTTCGAGAATGATTTTTTTATTTTCTGACATTTTATTTGAAATTTTATTTTTTGACTATTGGAATCTACCTACGTCAGATCTTTACTGTCAATTTATCCGTCGAGGAGGATTTATTTGGATTTTGTTTTTTAAGATTTAGATTTTTTTTAAAGAATTCGATCCAAAAAGAAACTAATAATCAACAACAATCCTGTAAACAAATGATTCATAATAGTGCTGGCATTAGCTGGAACGAGCTTTAAACTGTCATCATAATTTGCCTGCGCAATTTGAATCGACTTAAATGCCAGTGGCAGAGTCAGCAATGCAATCAATGAAACTGGCGGCAGGGTATCAGTCACTACTCCCAGAACGACGATCAGGTAAGTCAATAGCATAATCAAAATATATCCTTTCACCGCTTGCTTCTTACCCAATCGAACCACGAGATGCTTTTTGCCAACAGCGTGATCAGCCCTGGCGTCCTGAAACTCGTTGATATACAGCACCGCGGTAATCAGTAAAGCGACAGGTAGCGAAGCCACGATTGGCACCCAGGAGAATGTTTTCGTTTGCACATAAAAGGCGCCGAAGGTCATTAAAATTCCAAAATTCATTCCAATTAAAACTTCACCGATGCCACGCCCGACCAGGTTGATTCTGGGAAACACATAAAGAATAGCAGAAAGGACTCCAAAAATACCTACGAATAGAATCACCCATCCCAGCTTATAGGAAAAATATAAACCGATTACGCTTCCAACAAATAAGCACACCATCGCTTCAATCAATACTTCTCGCGGCGAAAGCAGCCCCTGCTGAATCAAGCGACTGCCACCTGTAAAAGGTCGAACAAATTCCTTATTGAGTTCGTCATTTTGCGATAAGTGATCGAAATAATCATTAATCACATTGGCACCAGCATGAAGGAAAACTCCACCAATCAAGGCTAAGAAAAAATATGCCCAATTGAATGTTTGTGTTGTATGGTAGGCGATAACTGAACCTAAAATTATCGG
>JALOPY010000491.1 GCA_025453735.1 bacterium
ATCAGGAAACATGATAAAATTGCTCAGCCGATCCGGCAATACGCAAAAGCCCAATTCCACCTGGAGCCCCTGGTCAGCGCCGTATCAAAAAAATTCAGGAGAGTATATCACCAGCCCAAAAGCCAGATTCCTCCAATGGAAACTCGAATTCACCACGAATCGCTCAGCCGGGAGTCCCATGGTGAAAAATCTCAAAATATCGTATCTACAGCAGAATCTGCCGCCAGAGATTTTTTCAATCAATGTTAGCCCGGTAAAGAGTTCAGGCGCTTTTCAACAGCCGGCATACCAGGAGCCTTCCGTGCAAATTATGATTGAAGATGATTTAGATAGCCGTCAGCCAAGACCATCGGTGCCAACCGGAGCAGGGAGACCGCTGCAGGATGGATACCTGAGAGCCAGGTGGTCGGTTAAAGATCCGAACAATGATCAGCTTCTGTTCGATCTTCATTTTCAACACCAGGGCGAAAACGCGTGGTGGCTGTTAAAAGAGGACATCGCCAGAAGCAATTTCACCTGGGACAGCCATACGATGCCCGACGGAATTTATAGATTGAAGGTCATCGCCAGTGATGAAAAATCAAATCCATTGGATGCGATGCGACAGGCGGAAAAAATCAGCGACGTGTTTGTCGTTGACAACACAGCCCCGGCAATTGAGAATGCAACGATTAAAATAATCACTCCCGATTCTTTGCTTATCTCGTTTCGCGTCGTGGATAAAATGAGCCTGGTTAAGCAAGTGGAGTTTTCTTATGATATTCAGAGCTGGGTTTGGGTGCAGCCTGTGGATTTGGTGTGCGATTCCAAACAGGAAGGTTTTCAATTTAAGATTAAATTAGATGAGAAAAAATTTCAATCCATCATCGTGAAAGCGACCGATGAGGCTGATAATTTTGGATATGGCAGCATAACCATAAAGGAATAACATGATATCTGAACAAGAGATCAAGAATATTAATTCTCTGCTTACCAGCCATAATAAATTTGTCCTGACGACCCATATCAATCCTGATGGCGACGCCATCGGATCTGAAATGGCAATGGCTGGCTACCTGCGCCATCTTGGCAAAGAAGTCATGATCATCAACAACTCTGCCACGCCGAATAACTATCAATTCCTGGACAAGAATGAAGAAATAATTGTTTATGATGAGGAAAAGCATTACGATCTCATGGCTTCCGCTGATCTCTATTTGATTCTTGACATCAGCGATTGGGATCGACTGCGCAAGATCGGAAAAGTCATTCAAAATTCATCCGTGCCCAAGATTTGTATCGATCATCATCATATAAACTACCAATTTGTCGATATTGATCTGATTTATGAACAAGCTTCTTCGACAGGCGAGTTGATTTTTGAATTTCTCGATAAAGTAGGTTTCCCGATTCAGGGAAGCGTGGCGCGATCGTTATATACCTGCATTTTGACGGACACCGGTTCCTTTCGATTCTCAAACACGACAGCGAAAACTCATGAGATGGCTTCCAGGCTTCTCGAAGTTGGCGTGAACGCGCGTGAAATTTATAACCTGGTTTATGAACAGAACTCACGAAATAAGATGCTTTTGATGGGGGAAGCGCTCTGTGCGATCAATTACGAATGCAATGGGCAGTTAGCCTGGTTTGTCCTGACGCAAGAGATGTTCCAACGATGCGAAACCTCGCATTGGGATACCGAAGGTTTTGCGGAACTGCCACGAAGCATCGATGGTGTCGAAATCAGCCTGATGTTTACCGAGTTGGATGCCGCGAAAGTCAAGGTCAGCCTGCGATCAAAAGGAAATTTTGTCATCCATCATATTGCTGAAAAATTTGGCGGCGGCGGACATCAATTTGCGGCTGGCGCGCTGGTAAATAATAATTTGCATGACACAATTCCCCTGGTTTTGGCAGAGATCAAAAATTTGATCTCGTGCTGCTAAAATAATTTAAGCTGAAAAGGTAATATCTTAATTACAGGTGGAAAATAAACCAGGTTTCTCCAAGAAACCTGGTTTATAAACCTAAGACTAAGCTATTGCCCTGAAAGGTTCATTAGTCCGAAGTCACAAAGGCACTCGCGGCATATTCTATTACCAAATTAATCTAGCATTTTTTTGCAAGAAGGCTTTCAAACACCAGGTCATCAAGAAAGAACCAAAGACACATAAAAAGATTATTTTTTTCTTCGTCAACTTAGCGTTTACTTGGTATCCTGGTGTTAAGCAATTTTTTTGCAGCTATGCCGAGCTATGTATTTGTGTGTTAATTGCATTTTACCTGAAATTCTAAAATGAAAATGAATATTAAAAATTACCCCACGAAACACACGAAAATACACTAACAAAAGGTGTTTAAACAAATCAGTAAATATTCTATAGAACTCATCCCCCCAGCCCCCTTCTCTTGGCAAGAGAAGAGTGAGGAAAGTGGTTAACAACGAACAATTTCAAAAAGTTACTCCCCCTCTCTTTTTAAGAGAGGGGGCCGGGGGGTGAGTTCAAAAAACAACTCACGAAACCGATATTATTTCATTATCAAATTTATTGAAATGATCTATCATGCACAAATTTGCTTAAACACCCTTTAACAGTATTTTTTATTGTTTGAATTTGGTGTCATTTCGAATGTTTCGTGGGCAAAGAGTTATCATTTTCAATCGTCCCAACTCATTTTAGAAATGTAGGTTTTATTTGAATAATAATTTAGCGATTGAAGAAACTGAGTTTTTTTGTTGACGTCTTTTGTATTAATATTTCTTCGTGCCCTTGCGGTGAAAATTTATCAATTGTTTATGCTAATGCTTTGTCTGGAGAAGAAAATGGGTTCGCTAACATCGAGAAATTTTTTGATATCAGTTTTATTTATCTTTTTTTTGATGCCACGAATCGTTGCAAGCCAATCGAACAACGACATCGCCACCGGCATTCAGCTTTTCGAAGCAAAGAAGTTTTCCGAAGCCAAACAATTCTTTGCCTCTTACGCCAAAAACAATTCCAAGGACCCTGTCGCTGCTTACTACCAGGGCAGACTTTTTCTGCGGGACGGAAATTATGACCAAGCCATCGACTGGCTTGAACAGGCAACGAAATTGGATGAGACCAATTCCGACTATCATTTCTGGCTGGGACGGGCGTATGGCGTCAAAGCGCAGCGCGCCGGGATGTTGAAAAAAGCATCAGCTGCTAAAAATATCAAAAAATCGTTTGAGCGGGCCGTGGAGCTGAACCCTGCCAATCTCGATGCTCGAATGGGACTGCTGCAATTTTATGTGTTTGCGCCAGGGATCATGGGCGGCAGCAAGGACAAAGCCAGGGACCAGGCAAAGGAAATCAGCAAACAAAATGCGCACCAGGGATACCTGGCGTTTGGATTGATTCACGCCATGAACGAGCAGTTTGGCGAGGCAAAACAAGCGTA
>JALOPY010000492.1 GCA_025453735.1 bacterium
CCGCCGCTGATCAGAAAATAGATCAATTGCAGATTCCAGTTCTTTGAGATATTTTTGCCAATCGAGCGGCTAACGACCGCCATCATGCCTGCGGAAACGCCGATGATAACCAGAGTATAAAGTGCCAGCACCAGCAAGTTCTGAGAAAAATCTGGATTGTCGGGCGAAAAGACAGTGAAGTTCATAAACTTCATGTAAATGGCTGCTATAGGCGCCATAATCGCCATCGAAGTGAATGTATAAGCTCCTTTGATAAAACCAGTTTCGGCTCGCATCTGCCCTTCGCCCATAGTGCCTCCTCCGCCTAATGGCGAAGGACCGCAAGATGTCGTCGCATTGATCATGTAAGCTGCCATGACGATAGCCAATTGGGGCCAGGTGATCAAATTAAATTTTGCAGGGCCGAAAAGGTAAAGAACTGGAACGAGTGCTGCAGTTAGAATTCGAGAACATGACAACGGCAGAATGGTTTGCATCTGAACAAAAATCGCCAGCATTCCAGCTACGCCAAGCAATTGAATACCAGACAAGCTTTTTAAAATCACGCCCAGCGCATCAAATCCACCTGTGGCAGCCAACACGCCCGCTGCCAGAAATCCCGATGCCATCGCTGTGACGGGTAATAAAATAATTCCGCCCATTAAATCTTGAATGGAAGCCCTGCAAAAGATGATAATCAAAATTCCGCCTGCGACCAAAACAGTTTGAACAGGCATTTTGCCAAATGGCTGAAAAATAGCGATGAGCAACGATGCCACGAAAATTATCAATGATAGATAGCCACGAAATGGCGCTTTGATTTTGACAACTTTTTTTTCTTCCACCAATCCAGTAGCGGCAGGCTTATCGCGAAGCGAAACATCATTGGGATATAATTTCTGTGAGATGATTTTTAAAAATAGCGCAGTAATCGCTGTTCCAATCATAAGTGCAAAAGCCTGCGGTGATCTCAAAATTCCATCGCTGGCAGTTGGGAAAAATGCGCCGAGAAATCCCTCTCCAATTTGACCGACACCGCCGATTGGTGATGGCCCACAGGAACCCATGGCATTTCGAGTGAAAGCGCCGATCAACACGATCAATTGGGTAAAAGTGCAGCAGCGATGATTCTTCCACAGGGCAGCGAAGCGATGACAGGTAAATTGATGATGATCACCAGCGTTCCCGCCAGTCCGATGGGACTTTTTTGAAGCTTTGCGATAATGACTTTTAGCGCATCAAAGCCTTTGGTCGCTTCTAGTGCGCCAGCCAGGAACAAACCTCCCAACAGTGCTGTGATCGGATGCAGAATGATCCCACCGATCATCTCATTGGGCAGCAAAATAGCACTATTAAAGCCATCATTTGCAATTCTAAAAATAAAACCAATTATCAAACAGACCAGACTAACCAGCACCAGCACTGTCTGCACCGGAAGGTTGATCTTCCGGAATAGCGTCAGAACCATGGTAACGATAAAGATCGTGAGAGTGATGTAGCCGAGTATTTCCACCATTGCCTCATTAACAATTATCAATTGACCATTCACAATTGACAATTAAGATTAGCTTCTATTTATAACAGTAACTTTGATTTCTTGAACTGTTTTTCATCTTAAACGGCAAATTTACAATATACCGTTCATCTTTTTTTGACAGCGAGACTTCGTCTCCAATCACCAAATTCCCCATGCACATCGTACATCGGGAAGCCTCAGCTTCAACCACCTGCCCATTTTTCAATTGAACCTTCAAACGAGACAGGACAAATTCTTCAATTCCCAGGTCAGACGAACAAAATTCGACGATCATGCCTCTGACAAAAAATTTTGACCGATAGACTTCAACCGCGACAAAAAAAACAAGCAATCCAATAAATGTATAGAATGTTATGGTATTATACATAATAAAAACTCTTTATTCGAATTTAATGACCTGCTTCAGCTCCGCATCGATCACATAAAATTTATTGCTATTATCAATAAAAATCGAGGTTGGGCGCTTCAGCCCGGCATTCAGGATCGCGAGGAAATTTCCCTCGCGATCAAATTTCTGAATACGACCGTTCATCGCATCACAAACATAGACATTGCCGTCTTTATCGAGGGCGATGCCTTCCGGCAAATTGAGTTGTCCGTCGCCGCTGCCATTTTCACCAAATTTTTTGATGAACTCCCCGTTCTGATTCAGAATTTTCACTTCTCCGTGCTTGCTATCGACGACGTAAATTTCTCCAGTCTCTGAAACCGCGACATCGGTGGGCAACCGAAAATGATACCCCAAGCCCAGGCTCCCCTGCTGCAAATTTTGTGGATCATCCCCAAAATCGCCAAAACTGCCAATCAATTCATGAGTGGTTTTATCGAACACCGATAGCCTGTGGTTTCGTGTGTTACAGGTATAGATTTTATCATTGACAAAAATGCCTTTAGGAGTATAAAACGCTTCAGGATAGCCACCGACACTGCCAAAAGATTCTTTCAAATTACCGTCAGGTGAAAAAATTGCAACTCGTCCGTTATTCGAATCCACAACATAAATATTGCCATCTTCATCCACATCGATCCCTTGCGGGTAATTGAATCTTGCCCCGCCGCTGCCAGCCGAGCCGATGGTTTTTATCAGGTTTCCATTTTCATCAAAAACTTTTACGCAATAGCCACCAGCATCTGTGACGTAAATTAAACCATCCGAGCCAACAGCAACTCCATACGGATCGATAAATCCATCAATTGAGAATATTGGTTTGAAACCATTCTGGGTTGAGCTGAATAAAAATGCTGGATAGGATAAACTCATTGTTGCGGCAGCGCTGATTGCAAAACTGCTTTTTAGAAATTCTCTACGAGAGATGGATACAGAACGTGTCTGTTTTTTTTCTTTCATCGCTTTGATTTCATTGGTTTATAATTGGAAGGAAACAAAAAAAAAGACTATAAAAACGATATCGATCGAGATATCTCCTTTTTATAGTCTTTAGAATATCCAAAGAATATATTTTGAGTCATATAAATTGTTAATTGATTTCCAATTTGATTTTGTTGTTTTAAAAAAATAAGAGTGTAATATAAACCAAGATGTTTAAAAAGTCAAGTGAAAAAATTAACTTTTTTAATTTTTTTTTTCATACAGCAACAGAGACAATTCATTCATCTTAGAAAAATATTGAGCGATTCAGACTACCTATTCATGTAAATTTTAAAAGTGACCGTCACTTCCAAAGTGACGGTCACTTTATTATTTAGCAACATATTTTTCCCACCAATTCAGCTTCATCCTAAGCGCAGCTTCAATATGATTCGGCTGCTCAAACACATGAGGCTCATTCGGAAAACGAGCCATCATGGCAGGAACGTTCATTTTTTTCAGCGCGGTAAATAACTGTTCCCCCTCTGAAATGTGGCAGCGCCAGTCGGATTCACCATGCAAAATAAGTGTCGGTGTTTTAAAATTTGCCGCATAATTTAAGGGACTGTTTTTTTCATATATTTCACGGACTTCTGGCGAGTATGGATTTCCTCTAAAATCCCATTCTGGGAAAAACTGTTCGTCTGTCGTGCCATAGAATGAAAGCATATTGACAAACGGCGCCATGGGAATCGCCGCCTTAAACCGATCGCTATGTCCGATAATCCACGTCGTCATCCAGCCGCCGAACGATAAGCCTGTCACGCCAAGACGATTTTCATCCACAAAACCGAGGGAAATCATATAATCAATTCCCGCCATAATATCTTTATAGCAGCTTCCGCCATAATCTTGATTGATCTCGTCCGTAAATGCTTGACCATAATCCATGCTGCCACGCGGGTTGCAATAAAAAACAATGTACCCATTCGCTGCCATCAATTGAAATTCAAAGTCGAATTGATTTGAATACATCAATTGCGGACCGCCATGAATATTTAAAATCAACGGATATTTCATTTGATAACGATCAAAGCCTGGCGGCGTGATGTACCAGCCTTGAATCAGCGTCCCGTTGTCGCCTTCGAAATTTACCGTCACGGCATCCTGAAACTGGACATCTTCAAGAAACTTGTCATTGCAGTAAGAAATTCGCTTGATAGTTTTATTTTTGTATTGGGCTGAATAAATTTCGTCCGGCATAGTCACTTTGCTGCGCGCCAGAACGATAGTGTTTCCATCCCGGGAAATATCCCACTGCCGAATGCGATGCTGAGCTTCCACAATCGGCTCGATCTTTTTCTTTGAGCGAGAGATGGAATACAGGTTATAATTTCCCTGGTCGCCGGCTAAAAACAGAATATCTTTACTGCTCGAAAGCCACTGGAGGCTATAAATATTCCGGTCAAATTCTTCGGTCAAATTTTCTGTTTCATTCGTTTTTAAAT
>JALOPY010000493.1 GCA_025453735.1 bacterium
ATCAGTTTCAAGCCGTGGATTTGCCATACGGCGATGGGCAGTATAGCATGGTCATCATTCTGACCAATTTAAATGTGACTATCGACGATGTGATTCTGACGATGGATCAGACGAGCTGGAATGATTGGCTCTCTCATTTTGAAAAACAAGAGGGCAATATTTTCCTGCCTCGATTCAAGCTGGAATACAAAATAAAACTGAATGACATTCTGATCGCATTGGGAATGCGAATCGCTTTCTCAGCCGATGAGGCAGATTTTACCCGAATGTATCAGCCAGGAGGCTTATACATCGATGAGGTCAATCATAAAACCTTTGTCGAAGTGAACGAAGAAGGCACCGAAGCAGCGGCAGTGACTTCGGTGGTCATCAGTGAGCGGTCTGGTAATAGTAGTGAAGGATTTGTCGTGCGGGTCAATCGACCGTTTATTTTTGCCATTCGGGAAAATCATTCAGGAACAATTTTGTTCATTGGCAAGATTGTTGATCCCACTTGATTTTCGATTTACGAATTGTGATTTTAGAATTGTAAAATTCCCAACGGATGAATTTCAAAAAAGCATCCGTTGGGTTGTTTCAATCCGTTTGAGCAGAATTTAAAGTAAAAGGTATTTCATCATGAAAGTCTATTTATTAATCTTAGTCATTTTGTTATCCATTTTTTGTTTCTGTGATAAGGACAATTCCATCAACGGCATAAAAATCCCTGCAGGCGCTTATGCCTACACTGGCTATGATTCGACGGGAGTCAAAATCGTCATGGGCTGGACCAAAATCGTGTTTGATGATAACATTTATATTTCAGGCGAATGGGAATTGGATAAAATTGGTGATCCAGAAAACATTGGGCCACAGGTTGGCTCGGGAAATCTAGTGGGTAGTTTGGAGAATCATCAGCTTTTTCTGAATTTGAATCCAGACTTTGTTGACAACAATGTTTTTTTAACCTGTCTTTATGATGATCAAAAATTAACTGGCAAATGGAATTATTCAGGATTCCCAGGCATTATCAATTACGGCACTTTTGTAGCTGAAAAAAAGTGATAATGCAACACTCACCTTTTTCAGGAATGGAGAACGAATGACTAATTTAGATACCTCTTCATTTGCAAATGCTAGGCTTTCGAGCCTAATTTTTTTTAAATGTAACCTTAGTAGCAAGCGAAAAGCTAGCCACCAGCAAACCTTATTAACTTATTGAACATAATGATTGAATTTCATATCCAGGCAGAAAATAAGCTAATAAGGTAAAATGAACGACGATTTTTTTTTCTACTAAGGTTTGCTTTGGTGATGAAATCAGTCATTTTGGCGCTTACGAAATTCTACACTTGTAATTTAACGGCTGGCAACTAACAATAACTCAAAGGGAGACAACCATGATCAAAAAAATATTTGCCTCAGTAGCTCTTGCACTACTCATTTTATTTTGCTTTCAAAATCAAAGTTTGGCTCAATACTGGGGCGAACGGGTCCTCGAAAAATCTTTCGAGCAGATGGACTTTTTCTTCATGCCCAATTATCTCAATCCGTACGGCTTGAGCAATCTTTCAGCCACTACCCCAGGATTGATCGATGATCCATTGCTGAATCTCATCGTCAATCCTGCTAACCTCTATTCGGATTCATCGAGAAAAACTTATTTTTATCTTGATTTCAGAAATTCGCAGGTCAAGCAGAATAAAAATTACGGCTACTATCCCTATCTTGATTCCCGCAGCTCGTATTCAGTGGACATGATCTATTACCCCAACTATTTTATCCAGACCAGAAAGGCATTGGAGCCAGTCTTCTCAACAGCATTGTTGACCCGACCGCTTCAATCTTTAAAGGGATTATTTTTAGGATTTTCCTATCAGCTCATCTTTCAGAACGAAGGCTACTACTCGGTGCCGCAGGATATTTATCGCTCCAATATCGGCTACGATTATGCAGGCAACAAAGTGGCGGAGACTTCCAACATCCCAATCGTGGATCGCTACAAAGGCGCCGACGATATGCGCCAGACAGGACATTTTCTGTCGCTATTTTCAGGCTATGAAATTTCGCCTCGCCTGCAGCTTGGCTTCCGCTTGAATCGAACCGATTTTGAGAGGGATGGCTCGTATGGTTCGCAGAACTTCTGGGAGAACACGTCGAGCTACAAATATACCTCGGTCTATTACGATATGCGCTGGCGCAATCAAACGTACGATCACTGGGATGTGGCGGGCGGCTTGAATTTCAAAGCATCGGATCGAACTAAAATTGGATTGCAGGGCGGCTACCTCGGGGCTAATGCGGATCAATCCTATGCCCAGGAAGATTCATCGCTCTACAAGACAGGTCAGATCAAAGTTGGAACTGAATGGAGTTATTATTGGAAACAGGGCGCCAGCGATCAAGATATGGGGCATGATGGCAAAACCTACTATGGCGGCGTCAATTTGAATCACCAGCTCGATGCGACCAAAGCGCTGGTTTTCTATTACACCTATCATCAGCAAAACGCCGATATCACGCTGCGCTCGAATTTGATTGATTCTTCGTACAGCAACTATCATTATGAGTACAACAATACTGACTACTATTATGGTGAGTGGGATTATGCCCTGCAGGATGTGAGAACGGGAACTGGCGAGCGCATCAACAAGAGCCATCGCTTCATGGGCGCTTTGCAGTGGGAAATTGAACGAAATAAAAAGCTCCACATCGGGCTGAATGTTGAATTCCTGAAGCGACGGATCAATACCGATGAGCAGGTGCTGTTGAATCGCCATAGCCGCTCTAACTATAATTCATCCTATAATCCTTCCGATCAAAATTATTTCGATGCCACCAAGGAAGATAAAAATCTGCTGTGGGAATTCAAAGCTGATGTGATCAATTTCCAAATCCCGATTATTTTCACCTGGAAAATTTCCGAGGCAGTTGAAATCCTGCTTGGCTTGAACCGCAAGATGACCAACTGGGACATCGATGATATGACGCTGGCGATTTTCAAATATCGGGAGACCACGAGCGATACTGTGACAACCACGAAAACCAATTTTGGCGAGCGCTACACCGAGCCGAGCGAGCGCCGCAGCGATGTGCAAACTACCATGCTTGGCGGGATCAGCATTTCGCCATCGAAGTTCTTTAATGTGCGATTGCTAGCTGTTCCCAATTTCACTAATACCTATCAGGGGACGACGCTGAAAGAATTTCAGTGGTGGATTGGGATTAGCTTGTATCCATGATTTCGATTTTAGATTGTAGGTCACGCCAGAGGCGGATGCGCCTTCGGAGCATTTACGATTTTAGAATTTTAATCTCCAACTGATAGAAACAACCCAACGGATTTAATTTTTACCTGAATTTCTAAAAGGAATCCATGCACTAAAATTTAAAAGCCTTTTGCCCACGAAATACGCGAA
>JALOPY010000494.1 GCA_025453735.1 bacterium
CTCGGCTATTGTCCCGGCAACATTGCCGGCGCCATCGGAAATGGCTATCTGGACGCACTGGTCGGCGCGCTGGCTGGCATTTTGAACGGCGCCGGACTTTTTGCCGCGCTCTATCCCCGACTCAATCGGGGCATTCTGAGCAAGGGCGATTTTGGCGACGTGACGTTGCCCCGGTTGTTCAAAGTCAATGATTGGGTTGTCGTCGTCCCGGTCGCTGTGCTGATTTTTCTATTACTGTATTGGCTGGAGCGCGCGGGTTTGTAATCAAATCAATAATCAGATAGGCTCACGCAATGATAAAAATTTTGCAAATCATATCCATTGTCATTGGAAGTATCGGTGTGGTTGTCATCATCTGGGGGGTGATTTTGACGGTATTCAGGCTGCTCAAGCTGGAAATCAAGCGCCTGCATCAGGTATCGATCTATCGTGAACGAGAATCGCTGCGCCATCAGTTTGGCTCGTACTTGCTGCTCGCGCTCGAGTTCATGATTGCGGCAGATATTGTCGCCACCTTCACGCATCCGACGTTGAAAGATATTGCTTTTCTGGGAGGTATCGTGGTGATCCGTACCGTGGTCAGTTATTTTCTGGAGAAGGAGATCGAAAAATTCAATCCCTAACGCATAGCAAAAAATAACTGATGATGTGATATAAATTAAAATGACCATTTCTGAATCTTCGATAATTGTAAGCAACGACAATTTGACAATAAATTTTAGAAAATAATTTTGCACTAAATCCTACTGCAATGTCTATATAATTTCAAGTGACTCACGGAGCTGATCGAATGGACTGCACAAAAACAGTGATCGTCTTCATTTTTATTGTCGCAACTTCCTTTGTTCAGGAAGAAAAATCTATTCAATCCCAGCTTCGCCAGGGAAATTTTCTCACTGAACAACAGGCGAAAGAAGAACTGGCGAAATTCGCCAGCAGCTATTCTAATTTGTCTGAATGGCAGACTCGAGCGATTGCGATTCGTGGGGGAATTCTTCGTGGTATGGAGCTTTGGCCGCTGCCAGAAAAATGCCCGCTTCGTCCCGTTATTCACAGCAAAAGGAGGTACAATGGTTATACGGTCAAAAACGTAGCGTTCGAAAGCTTGCCAGGATTCTTTGTGACAGGCAATTTATATCAACCCACTGCAGGTAAAAAGCCGTATGCGGGAATCCTCTGTCCTCATGGACATTTCAAAGAGCCAAATGGCGGCGGCAGGTTTCGTCCTGATATGCAATTTCGCTGCGCTACCTTAGCCCGCATGGGCGCTGTTGTTTTTGCTTATGACATGATTGGCTGGGGTGAATCGACCCAGTTTGAAGATTATAAATTTCCCGATTCGCACCAGAATTTTGAAAAAGCCTTAGCATTGCAAACCTGGAACAACATCCGTGCTATTGATTTTCTCATCTCCCTCAAAAATGTCGATCCCGATCGCATTGGTGTTACAGGCGCTTCGGGCGGCGGAACCCAGACGTTTTTGCTCGCCGCCCTTGATGATCGAATCGCTGTCTCAGTTCCCGTCGTCATGGTCTCTGCTCATTTCTTCGGCGGCTGCAATTGCGAAAGCGGCATGCCGATTCATCAGAGTGAAAATCATAGCACCAATAATGCTGAGATTGCAGCACTGGCGGCACCTCGTCCCCAATTGATTATCTCCTGCGGCAAGGATTGGACGAAAAATACGCCTGAAGTTGAATTTCCCTACATTCAAAATATTTATCGTTTGTACGAAGCGGCCGACAAAGTCGAGAATATCCATCTGGCAGATGAGGGACATGATTATGGGTATTCCAAACGGGTGGGAATGTATCAATTTTTTGCCAAGCATTTTGGGCTTGAATTAGCAAGGGGGCTGAATGAAGCTGGATCGATTGACGAAAGTGCTGTTGTGATTGAGCCGATTGAGAAGATGCTAGTTTTTGATGAAAAACATCCCCGACCAGAATATGCGGTGAAAGCGATTCAATGGCGCCCTAGGAATGGGGCTAAGAGATGAAAGGATGGTGAACCATCCTGGCACGTTATCAAAATTTTTGTGAGCACCATTGATGATGCTTGCATTTCTCAGTACACTTGAATTGATAAACAAAATAGGAGTCAAAATTATGATGATTATGAAAAATCGAAAATTGTCCAAATTTAAACTCGGATTCCTCAATGTGAATTTAATCTTGTTTATTTTAGTGTTTTCATTTTTTGCAATGGCGCAAATTCCTCCATCCATCAAAGATTCCGCCAATGAACCTGTCAAATACATCGGCGATAGACAGCCCGATAAAAGATTCTTCGATGGCGGCTTGCCCCATGCCGTTGGCGTGCATCACTATCAGGCGTCTCGTGCGAATCGCACCCATCCTGCCGAAGGCGGTGAAGCGGGCTGGACCTACAATCATCAACCTTATTTAGCGTACTGGAAGGGAAAATTTTATTATCAATATTTGAGCAACCTCATCGCTGAACACGATCCGCCTGGGAGGACGCTGTTGATGACTTCGGAAGATGGCCGCCATTGGTCGAATCCCATCGTCATTTTTCCTGAATATGATCTGCCAGAAATTAAAGGCGAAGATTATATAATCCCAGCGGGCACAAAGGCAGTGATGCACCAGCGTATGGGATTTTATGCAGCGCCCAATGGGAGATTACTGACTTCGGGTTTTTATGGCTACTGCGCCACACCCCGTCATTCGCCCAATGCGGGCAATGGCCTGGGCAGAGTGATTCGGGAGATTTATGAAGATGGCACTTTGGGACCGATCTATTTCATCCGCTATAATCGTCATGCGGGATTTAATGAAAAGAACACCAATTTTCCATTTTATAAAACCAGTAAGGATAAAGGCTTTATTCACGCGTGCGAAGCTCTGTTAAAGGACAAATTGATCACCCTGCAATGGTGGGAAGAGGATCGGGGTAAAGATGGCTTTTACGTGATCGATCCTGGCGAAGTGGCGGGTGCGGATTATTTTTCAGCCAGTGTGGTCACATCCAAAGGCTCGGGAAAAGCGTTCTGCTTTTATGAACGGCCCGATGGTGTGATCGTTGGCTTGTGGAAAAATCAGTATTCGGCATTGAGTCCTGACAAGGGCAAAACATGGACAAAGATCGCTCAAAATCAAACGCTGTGGACCTGCGGCGCCAAAACCTGGGGACAGAAAACCGATGACGGCCGATACGCCATCGTGCACAATCAATCTGCCACAAGAAGAAACCGCTTTCCCATGATTGTCATTACCAGCGACGATGGACATATTTTTGACAATATGCTTTGCCTGCGAGGCGATATTCCGCTGCGGCGCTATCGTGGCATTCATAAAAATGTTGGCACCCAATATTTTCGGGGCATCATGCCAGGAAATGGCAATCCCCCAGGGGATGAGATGTGGATTGTTTAC